>NZ_JAMPJZ010000110.1:0-15228 GCF_039961835.1 Trichocoleus sp. ST-U1 | reverse complement strand
GACGAGAACCCCGATCGCCCTCACACTGCCGACGATAATTAATGAAAAATAACTGATGAAAAACATCAAGCTGGGCAAACTTTGGGACTCGCTCCACTCCAGCTACTGGTTCGTACCAACGCTGATGGCGCTCAGCGCGATCGCCTTGGCATTCGGAATGTTAAGCCTTGATCGAGCAGCCAAATCTGGCCCGATAGAGTCGTTGGGCTGGATCTACACCGGCGGGCCAGATGGGGCGAGAACGCTGCTTTCATCTGTTGCTGGTTCGATGATTACCGTTGCTGGTACTGCCTTCTCGATTACAATTGTTGCCCTCACTCTCGCTTCCTCACAATTCGGTCCGCGACTGATGCGGAACTTCATGCAGGATACGGGCAATCAAGTCGTCCTGGGCACGTTTATCGGTACATTCATCTACTGCTTGCTGGTACTGCGAACTGTGCGGGGAGATGACTACAACGTATTTGTGCCGCAAATCTCCGTCACAATCGGCATGGTGCTAGCGCTCGCCAGTATTGGCGTCCTGATCTACTTTATCCATCATGTCTCAACCTCGATGCAGGCATCCCATATCATCAGAGACGTTGGCAGGGAGTTGGACAATGCCATCGATCGCTTGTTTCCGCAGAAGATCGGGCAGGGTAAATCAATACCAAAGCAACGGTCGGTGGCGGAAATCCCCGCCGGGTTTGAGAAGGAAGCTACTCCTATCTTGGCGAAAGAAAGCGGTTATCTTCAAGCAATTGATGACGAGCTGTTAATGAAGATCGCCACCTCAAAAGACCTCCTCCTGCGCCTGAAATATCGTCCTGGCAAGTTTATTGTGGAAGGAAGCGAACTGGTGATGATTTGGCCTGGAGAACGGGTGAATAAAAAACTCATCCACCACCTGAACCAAGCATTTATTTTTGGCGAGCAACGCACCGAACAACAGGATATAGAATTCCCCATTAATCAGTTAGTTGAAATTGCCGCTCGTGCCATTTCTCCTGGCATCAACGATCCGTTCACGGCGATCCAGTGTATTAACCAGATGACCGCTGCACTTTGCCGTCTGGCGGAGAGAGATTTTCCCTCGCCCTACCGCTACGACAACGACAACAACCTGCGAGCGATCGCTAATCCGGTGACGTTTGCAGAATTAGTTGACGCTGCCTTTAACCAGATTCGACAGTACAGCAAACCGGATATAGCAGTGAGAATTCGATTGCTGGAAGCGATCGCTCTCATCGCCACCCACACCCGCAACCAAAAAGACCGGGCGGCGTTGCTGCGTCATGCCCAAATGATTGAGCGCAGTAGCCGTGAAGAAGTATCGGAGGAATTAGACCGAAAGGATATTGAGGAGCGATATTTGGCAGCGGTGAAAGCGCTAAAGGAGTTTTAAATGACGCTGCTCATATTTAGCTTGAAATTTAGCGTGAAAATAACTTAACTTTCCGATTGCGGCGCTTCCAGAACGCTGACATCAATTAAAGGTGTGACGTTAAACCCTTTGTCAAGTAATTGCCTTTGAATCGTCTGCGTCATGCGAGAGCGAATTTCTTCCGAAGACTCAGTAACACCCGCCTGACGCTGAACATAAACCGTACCCAACAGCGTGTTCTGACCTTTAATATTCGTGGCGGTGAACCGAACATTGGCTTCCACCAGTTTCGCCAAACCGCTATCATTCACCACCTTCTGGATTTGGGCAACGGCACGCTGTTCGCGGCTGCTGCGCTGAAGTTCCGGGGAGCTGGAAAACTGCCAAGTCAGCAAGCCCAAGAGCGCTACAGCAGTCGCTGCAAAAGCAGATGGAAATATCCAGCGCTTGCCACGGTTATAGCGGGCACCTTGAGCAGACAGACCATAGGCGCGGAACATCAGGGAGGCGGATAGATTAATCCCAACCAGTTGTAGCAACAGCACAAAGACGCCGTTTACAGCCATATCCCAGCGACCCATTGCGCTTGCCATCCCCACCATTCCGGCAGGCGGTGCCAGTGAAGCGGCAACCAGCATTCCCACCGCTGCCCCAGACACAAGGCTACTTCTTTCCGATTGGACAAGATTCAGAGCGCCTGCCGCACCTGCGACCAGTGGCAGCAGAACGGCTACTGCCGAAACCGTACTGGTTGCGTTCATGGAGGATGTCACCACTTCCTGCCGCAGAATCAAAGTGAGTGCCCCAGTGACTAGGATTGTTACCGCCAGGGCTGAAAAGTATCGTAAAAGGCTCCGTCCGAGAAGTTCTCCATCGCCGCGTGCCGTAGCGATCGCTGTATTCATCGCTGGCCCCGCAAACGGTGCAATCAGCATGGCAGCGACGAGAAGATAGCTAGTATTGGTGAACAAGCCGATCCAGACCACCACACCCGCCGCCGCGGCATAGCCCAGAAACCCTTTCCACGAGCCAACGCTTTGCAGACCGGAGAGGAAAATTTCAATGGGACTGCGTGCCTGCACATCTGTTACCTGCTGCGCTGCTTTAAAAGGCGGTGGCTGCAAGGCGATGACTCCACGCGGAAGCAGCGTGACGTGCAATTTTGGCACCGATTGCAACTGTTCGAGTAGTTCCTCAACCTTTCCATTCGGCACGTGGACGATTACCACGTCTAACGATTCATCAGCTCCAGTCGCTTCAAACTGGGAAAGATTTGCTCCGTCACAAGCTTGGGCGATATCCAGAACTGTTTTCCCACACCCACGGGGAACCTGTACAAGTAGTTGGCGCATTGCGGCTGGCTATATTAAGTCTGCGTCCCTTGTACCATCTCGCACAGTATGGAAGTTCGCTCTCTAGCTAGAGGAATATTTCACTACTTTTCTACTAATCTCTGCTGGGGTTTTCTATGCACCTGGATATTTGCCCACAGTCTGACCGCTGTACCCTTGGCTCAGCTTTACGGCAAGCGCTTTCAAAACCGCTGTAGGAGTCATCAAAAATCTTATGAGCAATCTGAGTCCATCTGAAAAACGGGAACTCAAAAAAGAACAAGGTGAGGTTCTGCAACAGTTGGAAGACTGGCTAGAAACACCCATGCTATTGCTCGGCTTTGGGTGGCTGGCATTATTGGTCGTCGAACTAATTTGGGGCTTAAATCCCCTGCTGGAAATCATCAGCAACTTTATCTGGATCGTTTTTATCCTAGACTTCGCCTTACGATTGGTTCTGGCTCCTTACAAATTTATCTATCTCAAGCAAAACTGGCTCACAGCCCTCTCCTTGCTGTTGCCAGCGTTGCGCGTCTTCCGAATTACCCGCGTGTTTCGCTTACTGAGAGCCAGCCGGGGACTGCGACTGGTACGTGTCATCAGTTCTCTGAATCGCGGTATGCGATCGCTCCGAGCCAGCATGAGTCGTCGTGGTTTTGGCTACATCATCGCGCTGACGCTGGTGGTGACGCTGGTGGGAGCCGCAGGGATGTATGCTTTTGAAAGCAATACCCCTGATGGGCGCGGACTGAATGACTACGGTGCTGCACTGTGGTGGACAGCAATGATTATGACAACGATGGGATCGGAATACTGGCCTCAGACTCCAGAAGGTCGGGTACTCTGCTTGATCCTATCGTTATATGCTTTTGCAGTGTTTGGCTATGTAACGGCAACCCTCGCCACCTTCTTTGTCGGACGCGATGCGGAAGACGAACAAGCAGAAGTAGCAGGTGCTAAATCTATCGCCGCGTTGCATGAAGAAATCGTTGCATTGCGGGCTGAGATTCAGGCGCTTTCCCGTCAGAAACCAGAAGCATGATATGAAATTGAATTAATTGCTTCGTTTATAGTTTGTTAGTAATGACTAATTGGGAAAAAGTTTTAAGTCTTGAATTAAAAAACTTTCTTCTAACTCAAAACTCAATACTGCAAACTCTCTTTACCCATGACCCATTTATGAGGAAAAAGCAATGCTGAGTAGCAATTGGCGAGGGTATAGAATCGCCGCTTGGGTTGGACAGTTTTTACTCGCGATCGCGATCGCCGTTGAATTGTATCACCGGAACTGGGTGGGTTCATTTACACTCGCCTGCTTCCTGGCTGCTTCGTTTCTGTTTGTGACCCTGGAAAATCAACTGCCAACGTTGTTCGATTTTCTGTTTGTAATCGCAGCGTTGATCAATGCAGGTGGCTGGGTTTGGGGCTTATTTTACCCACCGGGACCCTACGATGAAATTGCTCATGCCTTTACAACCTTTTCCGTAACGCTGGCGCTGAGTTTTCTCGTGTATGAGTCAATGCTGACTCCGTTCCGCTACCACCGACTGCTGTATATCTTAACGATCTCTAGCTTCGGAATCGCCATCGGCGCTCTTTGGGAGATATTTGAATGGGTGGTGCAAGTGATCAATGACCTTGATGACACCATCGTGGATCTGATTATGGACACCATTGGAGCTTTAACGGCAGCACTGGTAAGCGTGTGGGCGCTACAAGAGCGAGTCCATCCAAAATCAACTGTCGAAGATCAATCAGTATCACCAAAGCGCCGCCGTTAAAAATTTTTAATGAGTTGTAAGCCATGAGTCATTAGTCATCAGCAATAAACCAAAGACCCAGAGGTGGGGGAAATTCTTACTGATTATGCACCCACTTGAGCAGCCCTAGAGCAGTGACAACATTTACAAAGTGACCGGCAATCCCATTAAAATTCGCTAACACCACAAAAACATCAAGCGCCCGAATGATTTTGTAGGGGTCGGTGATTGCCACACCTGGAGGTTGGGATACAGATTTTGCTAGTAAGACTCCCATACTCGCTCCACCACCCAACAGACATAACAAAATCCCCACCAAGCCTGTAATTAACGCTAGTCGCAGGACTTGAACGGTATCGGCTTTGGAGGGATGCACAGCCGAATTAGGATTTGCTAAACCTTTAGCGATGCGAGTGTAGCGGAAAGCTAAGAAGACACCGAATAACAGTGCGAAAAGTCCACAAATTGCCCAAAATATACCGACTCCTAGGGCAGGATTTGCTTCATTGGCAAAGTTACGACCAGAGATAGCAAATAATAAAGCGATGCCAGAAGCAACTGCCAATCCTAATTCGACCCAGAAGGCAATCCAGCCTACCAGACGAAAAATATTGGAGATTTTTTGTTTAGTTGGGGAAGGTGAGTGGGTGTCTGAGTGAGTTTGCATATCTGTCTCATGTTGCAAAAAGGAGCTGATACCCCACACCAGAACACTACCTCTACTGGCTCTGGTTATACGCCCACCTAGAGAGAGAACCGATCCCTTGCCTAAAGATGAAAATTTATCGGTCAATCAACTTGTTTAAAACTTGAAGAATCAGAAAAATCGGCTAAGGGGAGGACGCCTTAGTGCCCAAATCCTATCAAGCTAAAGAGCAAGGGCACTGATTTCAGAGCCGCTATTGACGAGTGGCGTGTCTTTTTAGTCAAGATATTCATTCTAAAAAATATTCCCTCTTCTCAACTAAGATGCTGTTGGCAGTTGCAGAGTCTTCGGTATTCAATCCTGATGTACGCTTCCTGTCTGCAATCCTTGCAGTCGGTCTGGCTCTGGTGCATCTCTACTCCGGTAAGCTGCGCTTTCTGGATGCCACCCCTCGCAGTATCTGGCTTTCTATCGGGAGTGGCGTATCTGTCGCCTACATTTTCGTCCATATCCTCCCGGAACTGAGTCAGGCACAGGAGACAGTTAAGGAGACGTTGGACGGGGGGTTTGCCTTTCTGGAACACCACGTTTACCTGGTGGCACTCATAGGCGTCAGCGTGTTTTATGGACTGGAGCGAGCTGCTACACTGTCGCGCCAGCGCAACCAAAAGGCGGGAAATGGAGATGTTACAGAAGCTGGGGTCTTCTGGCCGCACATCGCTTCATTCGCCGTTTACAATGCTTTGATCGGCTACCTGTTAATCCACCCGGAGGAACCGGGTTTTCAAAGTCTTTTTCTGTTTTTCTTCGCAATGGCTTTGCATTTCATGGTCAACGACAACGGCTTGCGCGAACACCATAAGGATGCCTATCACAAGAAGGGGCGCTGGATACTGGCGGCGGCGATTATCGTGGGATGGGTCATTGGGAGCGGAACCGAAATTCACGAGGCAGCGATCGCTGTCTTGTTTGCCTTCCTCGCCGGAGGAGTCGTCCTGAACGTGCTGAAGGAAGAACTCCCGGAAGATCGCGATAGCCGCTTTTGGGCTTTCGCTCTGGGTGCAGGTATCTATGCCGCGCTGCTGCTGGAACTGTGAAGCGGTGCCGAGCTTTGTTTGCAACCAAAGCGTCTTTGCAAACAAAAAAATCGGGGCTGTTCTAGAAAATATCCTAGAACTGCCCCAATTTTTTGACGCTCAATGAGCAATTAGCGAATTATGCGATCGCTGCCATCTTCACATCGTTATTCGCCAGAACCTCTTGCAGTTCCTCAGCGTCTACCGTTTCCTTTTCAATGAGCATCTGAGCCAATTGATCCAGGATGTGGCGGTTATTCACCAGCACTGCTTTGGCACGATGGTAAGCTTGATCCACCAAATTGTGGACTTCATCATCAATCGTCGCCGCAGTTGCTTCCGAGAAATCCCGCTCGGCGGCAATGTCGCGTCCCAAGAACATATTGCCTTGCTGACGACCTAAAGCAACTTGTCCCAAGCGATCGCTCATGCCAAACCGCATCACCATTTGACGCGCCACACGAGCCACCTGCTGCAAGTCATTCGAGGCACCCGTTGTCACTTCTTCTTCACCGAAGATGATTTCTTCAGCAAGCCGACCGCCCAAGGCAACTGCCATCTGATTTTGCAGATAAGAGCGGCTATACAGACCAGAATCCATCCGGTCTTCACTCGGTGTAAACCAAGTCAAACCACCCGCACGACCGCGAGGGATGATGCTGATCTTTTGCACCGGGTCATAATCTGGCATCAAGGCACCGACGAGAGCGTGACCCGCTTCGTGATAAGCCACCAAGGTTTTGCGCTTCTCGCTCATCACCCGGTCTTTCTTCTCTGGGCCAGCTAGCACCCGGTCGATGGCATCATTGATTTCATCCATCGAGATTTCGGTCAGGTTGCGACGAGCCGCCAGAATGGCTGCTTCGTTGAGCAAGTTGGAGAGGTCAGCACCCGTAAAACCAGGAGTACGACGAGCGATCTTCTCAAGATCCACATCCTTCGCCAGCGTTTTGCCACGGGCGTGAACGTTGAGAATCTCCAAGCGACCGGCATAATCGGGACGATCCACGACCACCTGACGGTCAAAGCGACCCGGACGCAGCAGTGCTGCATCAAGTACATCTGGGCGGTTCGTAGCAGCGATGATAATAATTCCCGTGTTGCCCTCGAAACCGTCCATCTCGGTCAGCAACTGGTTGAGGGTTTGCTCCCGCTCATCGTTACCGCCGCCTAAACCTGCACCCCGCTGACGCCCCACGGCATCAATTTCATCGATAAATACGATACAGGGAGCATTTGCCTTAGCTTGTTCAAACAGGTCGCGCACGCGAGATGCACCGACACCGACGAACATTTCTACAAACTCAGAACCAGAGATAGAGAAGAAAGGCACGCCTGCTTCCCCAGCAACTGCGCGAGCGAGCAGCGTTTTACCCGTTCCCGGAGGTCCAACTAGCAGCACGCCTTTGGGAATTTTTGCTCCAATGGCGGTGAAGCGGTCGGCGTTCTTGAGGAAGTCAACGACTTCATTCAGCTCTAGCTTGGCTTGGTCAATGCCAGCGACATCCCCAAAAGTTACTTGGGTTTGTGGCTCCATTTGGACTCTGGCTTTGGATTTGCCAAAGTTCATCGCTTGAGAGCCTGGGCCACTCTGAGCGCGTCGTAGCAAGAAGAATAATCCAACCAGAAGCAGAACGGGGAAGAACAGACTGCTCAAGGCGCGGAACCAGAAGCTGTCATCGCTCTGGGGCAAAACTGAAATGTCTACACCCTTGGTGGACAGAATGCTAATCAGGTCTGGGTCATTAGGCAGGTTAACGACGATCTTGCTGCCGTCTTGTGCTGTAACAAGCGCCTTAGTGCGGTCGGCACTAAGACCTACTCTTTCAATCCGACCGTCTTGAACTTCCTGAATCAGCTTGCTGTATTTCCAGGTTTCCCGACTTTGGGGTTGTTTGTCTAAAAATGCTGTTCCTAAGGCGATTACAACTATTGCTAGCAGCGCATACAGCCCTGCATTTCTCCACCGTTTGTTCACCGAGTTTCCTCCTAAGCTCTAGGATATGGGGACGCTTTGAATTTTTATTTGTATTAACTTATGTTAACCCGTCTCAGAATTCCTTGACACGGTTGGTTCATAGAAACCTTCAACAACGTCATCTATCTTCATCGTAACCGTCGCCACAAAAACAACCATCCTAGCCGGAACAATCTACTCCCACACCCTAGAAATGGGGCTACACAACATAGTCCCCCACCCTAGAAGGGTGGGACTACACAGACAAAGCCTGCCTACGCAGGCTTTGTCTCCTAGCCTGTAAAGACAGGGTTCGTTTGTGGAGTCGCGACTTCAGTCGTCGAGCTTTTTACGCTCAGGGGGAAGCTTGATGGGTTTGGTAGCACTGAAATAAGCTCTGCAATTGCTCTAGGCTGCTGTGTAACGGGTCAAAAGTCAAAGTACCTTCTTGGCAAAGAACGGTATGGATCGGAACGACTTGCACCACGCAATTACTATAAGCAAGAACTGACAATCCTTTCACAAAGTCAGCATCCCAAGGCACTTGTCCAGGGGTTAGATTCTGACTTGCCAGCCAGTTGATCAGTTGCGATCGCGCGATTCCCGGCAAAATTCCAGCATCTAGAGGCGGCGTCCACCACTTACCATCCCGCCATCCCCAAAGATTGCCCGTACTGGTTTCTAACCAATTTCCCTTATCATCGACCAAAATTGCTTCTGTCGCTCCCATCTGCTGAGCTTTTCCCAATGCCAGCCAAGCAGGTAGGTAGTTCCCCGTTTTGTGTTCGGGAATTGAGCGGCAAAATAACGGCTCTGCCGCTAGCCAACTTTTAACACCATATTTTTGTCTTTCTGTCAAATCATCCGGGAAAAACCGCCCGCTAATCCACTCTCGCCCATCGGGAAATAGAGTAATTCTGAGAACGGGGAAGTGTGGGATTAACGCTTCTGCTTGTTGCCGTAATTGTTCCCAGTCTGGCTGCTGCCAGTCAAACGTTTGCACGCTGCAACAGAGGCGATCGCAATGTCCTTTCCAGTTAGTCAGCGGACTCTCCAACGACTGCTCGTAAACCCGCAGCGTTGTAAACACCTTCGCTCCATAAAGTAACCCCGGATCGTCAATCGCTAATTCCAGGGTTCCCGACTCAATCAGGTTGCCGTTATACCAGTACATCTCATCACCTTTGGGTGAATACAATATACTTCAATATACTACATAAAGGCGACAAACGCTACACAAACGTCCTTTTGTACGTGCAACGCGAGACTTTTGAAACCCGCTTCGGTCGGGTTTAGTCTGTATAGATGCGAATTCTCTTCCCCCTTTTTACAGGCTGTATAGTGACTTTTTATTTGACGTGGAGACAGATCAGATTAGTGTCGTTAAAGAGGCAAAGCTAAACCTGGCTTGCTTTTTCCGCTCAATCTAAATTGGCAATGCTGCTGGTCAAATGCTAGCTCGTTGAGTAATCTTTCTCTGTAATCCTGCAATCGGGAAAGTTTTGCTCAGTGACACGAAATTGTCTCGACGCCATTTAATTTGGCACTGTACATCAACGTTGAAAAGGTGATTGATGAGCAAAGATGTCCTGAGTTTTCAGAATGGTTTCAACTCAGGCGGCAAGGAGCTATTAAACCGAAATTTATTAATGATTGACGTGATTAGGTCGATTCCATCTTCATGACGATGAACCCAGCTAAATTAAGCACAAGACTCGCAATGTATTAAGACTTTTTTTGGAGATGCGATCGCCTTCAACAACTATGTTAATTTCTGTTCTCTTTGAGTAATTTAGCTATCTCAATCTAAATGCTGAACAGCTTAGCGTTTTGGGAAAGGATAGCTTCGATATTATCCTCACTGAAAGCTAACGTGTTTTCCTTTTTATCGATATTGTGGCTAGAAGTTTGATAGTAAACTAATAATCGTTAAAAAACTTTGGTAGTATATTTTTGTGTCAAAAAAAGCTAATAATACAAATTACTTATCGTTATGACTTTTAATAACTCTACCAGGACTGACAAAAGAAATTCCTTGGTTGGATGCAGCACTAATCATAACGGCTTCAACGACAGGCTCAGAAACTTTCTTTTTAGCTATCCACTCAACAATAAAGTTAGCTCCTAACCCCCCAGTGGTGTCAGTTCTCGCTACAACAAAATCTGTAGAAGCTAGAGAACCAAGTTCCACAGGGCGATCTAAATAGTGCTTGATTAATTTTCCCTCTGTATCATAGTAGCGCACTGAAGTGACAATGATGGGATTGCTCAAATCCGTATTGCGAATACTAAGAGTGGCTGATAAATATAAAACTTCCTTCTGGTTTTCGTAATAAATATGAGAATAGATAGGGACATAGATAGTTTGCCCCATCGCTATCTTACTATTGTCATCCAACGTTACCACCCTGAGTTGGGGTTGAGTCACCTGACCCATATTAGATTGTGGCTTCTGTGGAATCCCCGGTAAACTGCAAGAGGCAAGGACAATGAGTGCTAGGGTCGAAGAAAAATACAAATAAAGCTTCATTAGAGGTAATTGTTAGATTATTAGAGGTAATTGTACAGTGCCGAATTAAATGACTTCGAGACAATTTCGTGGCACTGAGCAAAACTTTCCCGATTGTAGAATTACAGAGAAAGATTACTCAACGCTCTACATTTGACCATCAGCATTGCCAATTTAGATTGAGCGGAAAAAGCAAGCCAGGTTTAGCTTTGCCTCTTTAACGACACTAATCTGTCTCCACGTCAAATAAAAAGTCACTGTACAATTAGTGAGTTCGATGCTGGATATTTCATAAAAATTACCGTTGCCAATACAACTAACTTGAATCCAGAAATCTCAAAACCATAAAGGTAAAGAAAAGAATAACCATCCGAATAAACACGGTCCTTTCTTGCAGAGAATTATGTTGATAAAATGAAGATGTCAGTAATTCTCACCAAGGCAGCATAAACACAAGAATTACCTGCCTGGGCAGGTAATTTCGTAATGCGATCGCCATTGACCTTAGTTACAACGCGATCGCAATTGCATCTGTCTAACAAACAATATGTCTGACAATGCGATCGCATCCCCAACTAGGAAACTACATTTAAAGAATTTCTAGCCAAGCTAGCGATTGTCGCAGCGAATGCCGCTGCCTCGACAGGCTTTGTGACGTGCTGCTGGAAGCCTGCCAAAATCGCACGCTCGCAATCCTCGCTTCTGGCATACGCCGTCAGTGCTACCGCTGAAATCTGTCCTCCTTGCTCTGGCGTCATCGCTCTAATTTTGCCGATCAACGTGTAGCCATCCTCATCGGGCATCCCAATGTCGCTCACTAAGACATCTGGTTTTACCTGTTGCAGCGCTAAGAGTGCCTCCTGTACCGATGCTACTGCTGTTACCCTCGCTCCATACTGTTCAAGCGCGATCGCGAGAAAATCTCGGCTATCAGCCTCGTCATCTACAACCAACACCTGTAACCCTTCTAGTACAGTGCTGAAGCTTGATGAAGGCTGTGTACTAAGTGGGGCTTCTAGCTCAGGCTTGAGTCCTTTCAACTCAGTCTTCATCATCAGCGGCAGTTTCACCGTAAAGATTGCCCCTTGCCCCTCCCCAGGGCTGTCAACACAGACAGTTCCGCCGTGTAGTTCGGTGAGGTGACGAACAATTGCCAAACCCAAACCAAGCCCTGTTTGCGATCGCGTGCTGGTACTATCAGCTTGACGGAAGCGCTCGAAGACATAGGGCAGAAAGTCAGCCTCGATTCCTTTGCCTGTATCGCTCACCTCAATCTGGGCATAAGAATCAGTGCAATCGAGCTTGATTTCCACTCGTCCCCCGGAGGGTGTGAACTTGATCCCGTTCGAGAGCAAGTTCCAGATAATCTGCTGCAAGCGGTTTGGATCGCCGATAACCAAACCGATGGCGGGATCGAGTACAGATTCCAGTCGAATGCTTTTAGCCGCTGCGGCTAGATGCACCGTCTCCATCGCCGCTTGAACAATTGAGATCAGATTAACCGGGCACACATTCAAGGAAAGTTTGCCTCGAATCATCCGCGACACATCTAGAAGATCCTCAATCAACTCTGCCTGTAACTTAGCGTTGCGCTCAATGGTTTCCAGGGCGCGAGCAGTCGTTGCTGCATTCAACTTCTGAGTGCGAAGCATCCCCGACCATCCGATAATTGGGTTGAGGGGCGATCGCAATTCGTGAGAAAGTACCGCCAAAAACTCGTCTTTCATACGGTTCGCCGCCTCTGCCTCGGCGCGTGCCGCTTGTTCGCTAGCCAACAGTCGGGCACGTTCTTCCTCCGCTCGCTTGCGCTCCAGTTCTGCCGTCGCACGGGTGGCAAAGATTGTCAGCAGCGATTCTGCCAGATGGAGATTCTCCAACGGTTTTCGAGCCATCACCCCCACTAATCCCAACACTCTTCCTGTGGAGCCTAAAAGCGGAGTTGCGATATAGCTGTCAACGTCCATCTCGGCAAGCAAAAAATTACCAGGAAATTGCGCTTGGAGATTGCGGGGATAGCAGCATAGCTTTCCTTGCTGAATCACCTGTTTGCAAGGTGTATTCAGCAGTGAATACTCAATATTGTCTGCAATTTCATGCTGGGCATAGAGAGCAATCGTGCTGACTTTATCTTCGTCTTTCCCCGCCAGTTCCCCAATAAAAGCGAAATCAACATCCAATGCCTTGGTGAGGTGTTGCGCCAGGGAGTAGAAAAACGCCTCCCCTGTCGCTGCCGAAACTCCCTTCGTCACCTCAATGAGGGCAGCATCCATCTGGGCAATTTTGTGTGCAGCCAGCCGCAACTCTAGCTCATCAACCACCATCGCCGCTAGGTCGGCAAGGGTTGCTCGCTGTTCTTCACTTAATTCATGGCGCGGCTTGCTATCTACAAGACAAAGGGTGCCAAGATTAAAGCCATCCTTCGCAATTAGGGGGGCACCTGCATAGAAGCGAATCCCCGGTTCGCTAATTGCATAGGGCTTACAAGCGAAGCGGGGGTCATTTCTGGTATCTGCAACCACGAAAACATCCTTAGACAAAATCGCGAAGCTACACATTGTTGCTTCACGATTAATTTCGCGGGTATCAAAGCCGTAGCAGGATTTAAACCAGGCTCGAAATTGGTCAACTAAAGAAACTAGGGCAATGGGTACGTCAAAAAGCCGAGCCGCCAGAGCCGTAATGCGGTCGAAGCTTTCTTCGGGAGGTGTATCGAGAATGTTGTAGCGACGCAGTGCCGCTAGGCGTTCTATTTCGTTAGGCGGCAGGGGAACAGTGGTCAAAGTACCTCCAGAAGACACTTCTTAAATATGGCTTGGGGCAGCTAAGATAGCTTTGCGTGCCTGTCAAAGAGCGCTATATTTTATAATTATTTAAATTTTAGGGCAATCTCAAGCAAAACCCAATAATTTACCACAATCCGGGTAAACAATACTGCAATTATTAATACTTTTAGCAATTCCGAAGCGCGATCGCGATTGAAACCATCTAACAATGCGATCGCTTACCGACTCCTAACCGCAATGGAACATCGTTGACACAATTGACGCCTAAACAGACAAGACTGTTTCAGAAGCATTTGCTGACCATGCTACAACCTAAAAGAATTCTCAGGGATAAATCGAGTATTATCTTTTGGATGTAATTCAGCGTCTGAGTCAAAGTTAGAGGTTAAAGTTGAATGGATAAAAAGAAATGGCAGTGGTTTCAAGTTACCTTCCAGTTAAAAGGCTCAGTCATTCCAGCCGTCTTGCCTAGAACCCTTTTGTGTGGGGGATTTGGCTTAATTATTTCTGTTCTTTACCATTTTAAATTAGCTGTATCTTTGCCAATTTTAGCTAGCTTAATTCCCAATATTGTTTTAGGTTTATTACTAGTTTTTCGGACGAATACAGCTTACGAGCGGTTCTGGGAAGGTCGGAAATGTTGGGGTAGTATAGTAAACACTGTCCGCAACCTGGCTCGTCAGATTTGGGTATCGGTTGACGAAAATGAACCGAAAGATAGAGAGTCTAAAATAGCTGCTTTACGGCTTCTAGTAGCTTTTTCAGTAGCGACTAAATTGCATCTTAGGTCAGAGCCAGTCAACAGTGAACTAGAAGATTTGATGTCTGAGTCTCGCTACTTTAAGCTAAAGACAATGAACAATCCACCACTAGAAGTTGCGTTTTGGATTGGAGATTATTTACAAGAACAACATGGTCGAAATCGCCTGAATGTTTATCAAATGAATTCTTTGCAAAATTTGATTAATCTACTAGTAGACAATTTAGGGGCTTGTGAACGCATTCTCAAAACTCCAATTCCAATGGCTTATGTAATCCATCTCAAGCAGTTACTGTTAATCTATTGTCTATCTTTGCCGTTTCAAATGGTTGGACAGTTGCATTGGTGGACTGGGCTAACGGTTTCTTTAATTAGCTTTACATTGTTTGGAATTGAAGAAATTGGGATTGAAATTGAGAATCCTTTTGGGCACGATGCCAATGACCTTCCTTTGGATGCGATTTGTGCCACAATGCGGCGCAATATTGAAGATTTAATTTCTCTAGCCCCTAGTGTTAGGGATTGGAAGACCACAAAAATTGATAAAGCAGGATAGGAAAAAAGCCTGCTAGCGATCGCAGAAGACGAATCCGATTTTACTGGATGTCTACAACAGAAACAAATATTCCTACTCGCCTTCAAAAGCGATAGGGAGATTCATTGTGGAGCATCCTCAAGGAAAATTAGGTCGCGCGATCGCTTCAATGTTGCTTAAGATACATGACGATTTTGAGAAGGTTGGTATCATGTTTAAGAAATTAAACTCTGCCCAAAAGGAAATCTTCAATGAATGGTGCATGGCTCATAAAATTTAGTGTAGTTTTATACTTTATAACAGCGGCTGCACTTCTGGCAGAATTGATAAATTTTCATCCATTTTCAGGTGCCCCAGTAGTGACTAGCGAAGAGCAAGTCCAACCGATTGCTGTAGATTATCAACTTTGAAGGGTGACGCTCCAGGGAAATGCCATTACAGAGGATGGTTATATATAAATTTTTACAAAAAAGATGCGTTTCACTACCCACTCTCGTTAGCGATC
>NZ_JAMPJZ010000109.1:0-15288 GCF_039961835.1 Trichocoleus sp. ST-U1 | reverse complement strand
ATGAATATGATTTAGCCCTTGCTGTAATGGACGGCATGGAATCACGGAGTGAACAAGGGGGATATACGTTAGAGCGTTTTAGGTTTAAATCATCCTAGCTACTTAGGTTAAATGGCACTAACGCTCGGAGCCTGGAAATAAATTTCACAGCTAAAGTAGAGACACGATTAATCGCGTCTCTACTCTGGAATCAGATTCGCCTGTTAACAACAGACTTTAACGCGAAATTATTCCAGCCTCTCGGAGTCTGTGGTAGCGCTTTTGTTTATACTTCGACAGGGGTGCTGCCAGCAGTAAAACTTTCTCTAGCAGCCAAGGTGCAATGCGATTGCACCACACAGCTAAATGACTTTGCCATCCCACTAAAATTTCTGGCGATTCCTTTTGCAGTCCAGTGACGAGTGCCTGAGCAACTTTCTGAGAAGTCGTGGGCACTACCCAGCGAAACCACTTTAATTCCCGCACCATGTCAGTGTCGGTCAAAGATGGCAGCAAAGCCATGACTCGGATATTGTAGTCAGCGAGTTCGCCGCGCAAGGCTTGGGTGAATCCCAAAATCGCAAACTTGGTAGCTGAATAAGTCGCCATTGTCGGTGCGGCAATTTTGCCCATCAAGCTAGAAACGTTCACAATGGTTCCTTCCCGTTGGGTTGCCATACGTCGAGCAACCAGACGAGTCATGGTGTACATTCCCATTAAATTAATCGCGATTTCTTGCTGCACATCTGGGAGTTGAGATTTCAAAAAGGGCGCTTGGTGTGCAACTCCCGCACAGTTGACGAGCAGATGAATCTGACCATAATCTCGCCAAGCTTGAGCGATCGCAATATTCACTTCTACTATCTGAGCCAGATCCAAAGGCAGGATCGCGGCTTCTACGCCAAGTGCTTCGATTTCGGCGGCGACTTCCGCTAAACGATCGGCATCGCGTGCCACCAGCAACAGGCGTTTGGCTCCTTGTTGCGCGAGTTCAAGCGCGATCGCTCGCCCAATTCCACGGGAAGCTCCAGTAATCAGAGCCGTCTTTCCTTGAATATTCATAACTTAAACCTTCTCCATTTGAGGTCTCACCGCGCTGATAGTGCCGAGTTCAAGATGCAAGTAGTAGAGGTAGCATCTTCTAAGCTCGCAGTGAGGAAAACAGTAACTCGTAATTACAGATGAGTTGAACTGAACTGTTGGGAGCAAGACATTTCTCAAAATTCTTGCAGGGAACCCTATTTTTGTAGACAAACCTGAGAAATGTCTTTCCGGAAAACTTCAGTCAAATAAGAGTTGGACTGGCAGTACGTAAGGGGAACACGAGTTAGGAACCAGATGAAATTGAAGAAATGCATTTTGAATCGTGAAACAAAGAAATTCCTCCGCCGTCTAGCAAGGTTGGTGTACCGTCAGAGAAATAAAGTTTCAGGCAATCCTGCAATCAGTGAATGGGTGTACAGCCAAGTTTGATGTAGAGCATGGATGGCACGTCTCCTAAAATACGGGCATTGACCAGAAGCAACTCTTAAGCACACCTTAGCAACTGCATCAACGAATCGCAATAAATTTTAATAAATTCTGCTTAACATTCCGTTACAAAATTGCCAAATGCTTTGCTGGAGCTAAATTGGGCGAGGTGTTCCTTTGGGGAAGTCAAGGGATGCCGTGAGCGCAGGAGCGGGCGACTTCCTATTTACTGGTGTTGTGGAACACACTGGGCGTCCGAAGAGAGCTAACCAAAAAGCGATCGCTCACGCCAAAACCCAAGCGAAAAACCGAGCGGTTTTGAGATATTTGATATCCTGGCAAAAGTTAAAAAGTTAAGTTGATCCCTTTCGCCTATGGCTGCTTTGATCAAAGAAATCCAACAGAGCTTATTAAACCTGATGGGTCAAACTATTGAGGCGCTACCAGGAATTTTGATGGGGATCGCAATCCTCTGTTTAACCCGGTATGGAGCGAATCTAGTTCGGCGGCTCGTCCGTGGCGTTGGCAGGCGTGCCCTGAAAAACCCATCACTGCGCCTGCTGCTCGTGCAGACCAGTTTTGTAGGAACCTGGGTGGTAGGGATTCTCTTCGCCTGTGTTGTTGCCTTCCCAGACTTGCGGCTGGGCGACATCATTGGTTTGCTGGGACTCAGCTCGGTAGCGATTGGCTTCGCCTTTCAAGATATTTTCAAAAATTTTCTGGCGGGAGTGCTGCTGCTGTTGCAGGAACCGTTTCGGTTGGGGGATCAAGTGATAGTAAACGGTTTCGAGGGAACGATTGAAGAAATTTCCCTGCGCGCCACCCAAATTATCACCTATCAGGGAGAGCGCATCGTCGTGCCAAATGCAATCGTCTTTACCAGTCCGGTGCAAGTGCTGACGGCGATGCCCCACCGCCGGACTGATTTAGAAATTGGCGTTGATTACAATACCCCTTTACCCTACGCCGTCGAAACTCTGCTCGAAGCCGTGTTAAAAGTCGAGGGCGTTTTATCGAAGCCAGCACCGGAAGTAGATGGATTGGGCTTTGGTGATAGCTCGATGAACTTGGTCGTCCGCTATTGGACATCGCCGCACAAAGTAGATGTGCGCCGCACGAGAACCAAGGTGATGATCGCGCTCAAACAAGCCTGCGATCGCGCTGACATTAACATTCCTTACCCCATCCGCACGCTTTACAACTACAATCAGCAGCAGTTTAACGATGCTTCCCCAGTTGCAGATGGTGCCCAAAAAAGCTGAAAGTTTTGAGTTTTGAATTGAAGAAAAACTCAAAACTCAAAACGAATTCATCCCCTAATTTTGTTAAACCACCGCAGCCACTTTCAGCTCAAAAATCCTCTCGATCGTATCCTCTACCACCTTATCGGGAGTTGAAGCTCCAGAAGTAACTCCTACCACGATGGGACCAGCGGGGAGCCAATTTTCCTGAACTTCCAAATCGCCATCCAGCGGCTTATGCTCCACACGATTGCCAGGGCCAATTCTCTCGGCGCTATCGATGTGATAGGAAGGAATTTTCCGCTCAATGGCAATTTCTTGTAAGTGCGTCGTATTGGAAGAATTGAACCCCCCAATCACCACCATGAGATCTAGTTTTTCATCTACTAGCTGAAACATAGCATCTTGCCGCTCTTGAGTGGCATCGCAGATGGTGTTGAAGCTTTGGAAATGCTCGTTCAACTCGCTTGGCCCATACTTTCTCATCATGGTGCGCTCAAATAGCTTGCCGATTAGCTCGGTTTCGCTCTTGAGCATCGTGGTTTGATTAGCAATGCCAATCCGCTCTAAATCGGTGTCGGGATCGAATCCCTCTGAACAAGCGCGGCTGAATTTTGTCATAAATTCGTCGCGACTCCCGCCATTGAGAATGTAGTTAGAGACATACTCCGCTTGTGCCAGATTCAGCACGATCAAATACTTGTCAGCAAAAGAACTGGTGGCGACAGTTTCTTCGTGATTATATTTGCCGTGAATGATCGAGGTGTAAGCTTTTTTCTTGTGCTTTTCGACCGTATTCCAAACTTTAGAAACCCAAGGACAAGTCGTATCCACAATCTTGCAACCCTTGTCGTTGAGCAGCTGCATTTCCTGAACGCTGGCACCAAATGCCGGTAAAATCACCACGTCACCCGCATCGACAACGGAGAAGTCTTTTTCGCCTTTCTCTACAGAGATAAACCCTACTTTCATGTCGCGCAAGCGCTGATTTACAGAAGGGTTGTGAATAATTTCATTAGTAATCCAAATCTGCTCGGTCGGGAAGTGCTGGCGGGTTTCATAAGCCATTGCGACGGCGCGTTCCACACCCCAGCAAAAACCAAACGATTCGGCTAACCGGATGGTGACATCACCGCGTTTCAGGGTGTAGTTGTTTTCCCGAATTTCCTGAATGAGATGGCTCTGATACTCGGATTTGAGGACACCAGCGACTTCCTCTTGATGACCAAAGCCCTTGCGATGGTAGTTCTCAGAACTGTTTAATGACCGTTTGAAGGCTTTTGTATCCATGCAGCCGTTTCCTCTCTCATTCTGGTGGTTCTCCTCGTCGATCATAAAATGCCTGGACGCTCAGCTGGCGTAACCCAGCAAAGTCAAAGCCAGGAATTTTTAATTGGCTTTGCTGGGTTCTGTTTCCACCTGCATGAAGAATTGAAGGGCATAGCGCCAAATAACATAGCCTTGGGGACTTAGGTGCAAGCCATCCGTCGTCAGTTCGGGCTGTATATTGCCGTTACTATCGGCAAACAGGGGATAGAGATCGAGATAGCTGACAGATTCCGAACGAGCGATCGCGCCCAGTTGTCGGTTTAGTTCGCGGATGCGACTGCTAGGGATAGCAATCAGGCGATCGCGTCCCACCCAGGTTGACTTTTTACCGCCGTGGGGCAAAATCGACTGCACAACAATCTGTGCTTGGGGATGAACCCGTCGCAGATAGCGGATAATCTGTCGCTGGTTCGCCAGAATTCTCCGATCCCCCACCCCTCGGATCAGGTCGTTAATGCCAATCATCACCAAGATCGTTTCCGGCTGAGTTTCGTCCAACACATCCAATCGGTTGAGCAAACCCCCTGAAGTATCTCCAGAAATTCCTTGATTGAGCCAAGTGCGCTCTGTGGGCAATAGCTCCGAAGGAAACCACAGACTGAGCGAATCCCCAGCCAGTACGGTTAAATGTTTGGGATTTTTGGTTGCGGCTACCTCCGCTTCTTGCCTGAGCAGCGTCACCCACTGAGCGTAATTCAGCTGGTGGCGCGGCCCTAACGCGGGTGTGGAAGGTAGTGTTTTCGTCAGCAGGCTGGTAGAGACGTCTTCTGGGATCGGCTCTACAGAGGTAGCATCGCTAGCTTGTAACCTAGCTGATAGCCACCGATCCCGATTCAGCAACAAAATTACTGTTAGCATCAGCAACCCGTTGGTAGCTAGGGACAAAAGCGCCCAAGCCGGAAGAAAGGTTTTCGAGCGAGTGGACACACTAAATCAGATTCAGCACAGGTTGAATTTAATCTTAAATTGCTAGCATCCACAAATCGAGCGATCGCCTAGCTGCCAATGGAACATATTGCCGATATTCGCCTTTGAAGCTCACTCCGGTTGCACAATCCTCTCCATAGAAGAAAGCTAGCCCAAGCGTCATCAGCCGCACTAGGGCTGATGACACTATACATAAATGCCGTACCGCCGTATCGATTTTTGCAGCCGCAGAAACCGTTGGAGGCTCTCCCGCAGCGGCTCCTGGTGCCCCAGCCACTGCGGGAGCGGACAACTGATTTTGTTCCATCAACGTTCCATCAACGCGATCGCGATTCTTGAGCAAATGAATCTGATTGCACCAATTTCAAACGGGGCAGTTTTGCATTGGATTAAACAAACCATCTGGGGTGCTCATAAGTTTTTCACCCAGAGATACAAGACAAAAAGAAATCCGCCCAATTCCCAGAGCTTCTATATAGTTGGGAACTTTGGCGGACTCTATTGGGGCAAAGACAAAACTCAAAAGCGCAAAATGTTTTCTTTTGGCTTATCTGTCCTTACTTGACGTATTCACCCGGTGAATTTGGCATCCCACCGTGCTTACCAGTATCAGAAAAACCACTAGAGCTTCCTTCCTTGAGGAATCCACTGTAAGCTTCCATGCCGTGTTCGCCGATATCCAAACCTTCAAACTCCTCTTCTGGAGTGACTCGGATACCGAGGGTCGCTTTCAGCGCCAGCCAGAAGATTGTACTGAGTAGAACGGTTATGCCTCCCACTGTGACAATACCAATCAGTTGAGTGATCAACTGTCCGAGACCACCACCGAGCAATAACCCCTTGGTTGGGCCAAGACCCTCACCGTACCAGGAATAGACACCAGGGCCAGCAGCAAATAAACCCACTGCCAGAGTCCCCCAGATACCACAAACCAGGTGAACTGAGGTCGCGCCCACCGGGTCATCAATTTTGATTTTGTCAAAGAGAGTGACAGCGAAAACAACTAATACTCCGCCAACCAAACCGATGATCAAAGAACTGCCAATGCTGATAAAAGCACAGGAAGCTGTCACCGAAACTAAGCCAGCCAAAATGCCGTTGATAATCATCGACAGATCCGGCTTACCCAGGTACAACCAAGCTGTAATGGTAGCGGCAATTCCACCCGCAGCACCCCCCATGTTGGTCGTCAGGGCAATGTGAGTAATGGCGTTTGGATCGGCAGCCATTGTGGAGCCAGGGTTGAAACCAAACCAGCCCAACCAGAGAATCAAAGTGCCCAAGGTGGCAATGCTCAGGTTATGACCAGGGAAAGCAACGCTTTGCCCGTCTTGATATTTACCAAGCCGTGGTCCTAAGAATGCGGCTCCCATCAAAGCTGCCCAGCCACCCACTGAGTGAACGACCGTGCAACCCGCGAAATCCCAGAAGCCTCTGGTTTGCAGCCAGCCACCGCCCCAGATCCAGTGTCCGGTGAGCGGGTAGGCAATCCCGACGAGTAAGAGGCTGAAGATTAAGAAGTCAACAAACTTAATCCGTTCTGCAACCGCTCCAGAAACAATTGTGGCGGCTGTTCCAGCAAATACTAGCTGAAACAAAAACTTAGCGGCTAAGGGAACGCCAGCCCATTTCAGAGAGCTGAAAATCCCTTGATAGGCATCGTTGGTGGCGGGACTGTTATCGGCTCCGCTCAAAAACCACCCGCTCAAACCAATGAAAGGATTACCGTCCCCGAACATCAAGCCAAAACCAATCGCCCAAAACGCGATGGTTGCTAGAGCAAACACAATCAAGTTTTTGGCAAGAACGTTGACCGCGTTTTTCTGGCGACAGAAGCCAGTTTCTAACATACAAAAACCAGCGTTCATGAAGAACACCAGGAAAGCCGCGATCGCTACCCATAGGGTGTCTAGCGCTACCTTCAACTCGGCTGTTGTCGGCCCCTCAGCCGCCGGAGCATCCTGGGCGACTGCTGCATAACCCCACACCATCACAATCAAAATGGCGATAGGAATGCAAGCTTGCCAACTTGGAGTCAGCCGCTTAATGGCAATTTGCAACTGCTTAAACATCGTGGCAGTCCGGGGAGATTGGACTTGCCAATTAGAAGACAATCGCTTCTTTTTGGCTTTCGATTTCTTCTTTTTGAGCGTTAATTTAGGCATCATCACTGCACTTTCCTCAATCAGTCCAACACATCCATCGGTTTAGTCAAAAATCAGTAAATCCAGTCATTTGAAGTGAGTATATGACAAAACCTTACAGGCAACTCGTTAGGGATTTTTTCCTTTATCAACATCTAGACGGGATGTCTAATTTGTCCGGGAAATTTTAAGATTTTGTATTTTCCGAGGCGGGATATTCTGTATCGAAAGTTACATTTTTAGATTCTGGCTCTGGCATCTCAACCCGCAGAACTCTCCTGGAAGTATAAATCGCGGGAGTTTGAGCGAACTTGGAGCTAAATTAGTTTATATCCATCTATGGGGGGATGACCCAAACAAGAGCCTAAATTTATTAAGCGAATCCATTAAGACTTCAGAAGCTTAAATTTCTCCGGAAATCCCATATTATAGAAACTTAAATTAAGCAATTACTTTATTAAATAAATGCTTTTATAGAAACTTTCCTATAAATTAAATGCAAGTTTTTTTATTTTATATTTGATGAACAGATAAAAACTGTTACTAAAATAGCAAAAACAAGGTTATCAATTTTTTTTAGGACAAGATTAAATATGACTTTGATCGCGAAACATTCAACGAATAGATTTGGTCTAAATCTCAAAGAAACCGCCCCTGTCGCCCCTCCAGTTCCGCTAAAAATGAAATCAGCAGTTTTCTTGACGCACCTCGCTATCGGTAAACAAAGCGATTGGCATCAAAAAATTATTCTTGAGATTTCAATCGTTTCTCCTCTCTGCCAAGCCTAAAAAAATAACTGACTCGCCCTTAAAATTAGGGCATCTTCTCCAAATACTGCCTATAGCCGATTTCATCCAGAAGCTGCTGCTTCTCCATCACGGAATCGCTTAAACTGCGGCGATATTGCTGCACTCGTTCGAGTAATTCTGGCTGGTGGGATGCCAAGATTTGCACAGCCAACAAACCGGCATTTTTCGCATTACCAATCGCGACAGTCGCGACGGGAATTCCCGCTGGCATTTGCACGATGGAATAGAGGGAATCAACGCCCTGTAGGTGACGGCTGGCGACTGGCACCCCAATTACTGGCAAGGGTGTCAGAGACGCTACCATACCGGGGAGATGGGCAGCGCCACCGGCACCGGCGATAATCACTTTGATGCCGCGCTGGTGGGCTTGTTGGGCGTATTCCACCATCCGTTCCGGGGTCCGGTGGGCAGAGACGATAGCGACTTCGCAGCCGACGCCAAATTCTTCACATATTGCGATCGCGCCTTGCATAGTGGGCAAATCGGAATCGCTACCCATGATGATGCCAATTAACGGTTGAGTCATTTTTTCGGGAGTTATTCAGTTGGTTGTTAGATAAACTGGTGTCTGCTCGAATTTAGGTATCTTGTCGCAAAAGTGATGACAGACGCAACAACGCTATCCATGACTGCCCCAATCGTGATTCGCAATGCTCGATTCCGAGGCTACGAAAGCTTACAGCAGATTTGGATTCATCAGGGCAGGATTGAGCAAATTCTGTCAATGGACACTGTATTCAAAATGGTTCCACCTGAGGATTTGCAAGTGCTGGATGTGGAGGGAGATTGGGTGTCGCTGGGTGGTGTCGATTTGCAGATTAATGGGGCGTTGGGGTTGGCATTTCCAGAATTGAATCTGGAAAATTGCGATAAGCTACCGGAAATTTGTAAATTTCTGTGGAATCAGGGCGTTGATGGATTTTTACCAACCATCGTTACAACATCGGTTGAGAACATTCAGCGATCGCTCTCCATTTTCTCTAATTTTGCCGCTTCCCCGCACCAAGATCGAACCACTGCCGAGATTTTGGGGGTGCATTTGGAAGGGCCATTTCTCAATCCCCAGAAACGAGGCGCACACCCTGCCGAGTACCTATTGCCGCTAACGATTGACAACGTGAAACGAGTTTTGGGGGATTATGCGGGTATCGTGAAAGTGATTACTTTGGCACCAGAGTTAGCTCCGACTGGGGAAGCGATCGCGTATTTGCGAAGTCTTGGGATCACCGTCAGTCTGGGACACTCCCAAGCCACTGAAGCCCAAGCGCAGCAAGCTTTTAAACTGGGGGCGTCGATGGTGACTCATGCCTTCAATGCCATGCCCGGATTACATCACCGCGAACCTGGCTTATTAGGAGCCGCCCTGGTTCATCCAGCCGTACAGTGTGGTTTAATTGCCGATGGTCAGCACGTCTCTCAGACGATGATTCAGCTGCTGCTACGCGCCAGTTCTACCCCTCTAAACAACGGGAATCGGGACTCGTCCGAGCAAAGTCTTTTCCTGGTTAGCGACGCTTTAGCCCCCTTGGGACTCCCCGATGGCATCTATCCCTGGGATACGCGGCAAATAGAAGTGAAAAACGGCACCGCCCGACTCCCAGATGGAACCTTATCGGGAACAACATTACCGCTGTTAGTCGGAGTGCAGAATCTAGTCCGTTGGGGGATTTGTGAAGTCGAGACTGCGATCGCGCTTGCCACAGAATCCCCCCGTCGCGCCATTGGGTTGCTCAAAGAACCGTCAAAACGCGATCGCCAAAAAAACAACAAAACCAGTCCCTATCTTAATCAACCCGCTCATCAACTGCTGCGCTGGCATCTAGACGAATCAACGAATGGACTCACCTGGCAGCGCTTATTACCCAATCCCTAAAATCAGCAATGCCTCTCCTCTTCCTCTCTTCCTCTGCGTTCTCCGCGTCCTCTGCGGTTCGTATAAATGGTAAGTTTAACCGTTGGGAACACTTCGACAAAACCAATTTCATGAACGCAACAGACGATAAAACAGTTGTCAAAGACTATTTCAACTCCACCGGATTCGATCGCTGGAGACGCATTTACGGCGATGGTGAAGTTAATAAAGTCCAACTAGACATCCGCGAAGGACATCAGCAGACAGTCGATACCGTCCTTAGCTGGCTAAAAGCCGATGACAATCTCGCAACTCTCTCCATCTGCGATGCGGGTTGTGGCGTCGGTAGCCTCAGCATCCCTCTCGCCGAAGCGGGTGCCAAAGTCTATGCCAGCGATATCTCCGAAAAAATGGTGGGAGAAGCCAAGGAAAGAGCAGAGGCAGTTCTAGGCAACATTAGCAATCCGACTTTCACCGTACAAGATTTAGAAGCATTAAGTGGTAAATATCACACGGTTATTTGCTTAGACGTGCTAATTCACTATCCCCAAGACAAAGCCGCCGAGATGATTTCCCATCTCACTTCTATGGCAGAATCTCGGATAATTCTCAGCTTTGCGCCGAAAACTTTAGCCCTTAGTTTACTCAAAAAAATTGGCAGTTTTTTCCCTGGTCCCAGCAAAGCCACTCGCGCTTATTTGCACCGAGAAGCTGATATCGTCAAAATTCTAGAAAGTAACGGTTTTTCGATTCAGCGGCAAGGAATGACTAAGACTCGCTTTTACTTTTCTCGCATACTGGAAGCTACGCGAAACTAAGGTTAAGATCGCGGCTGTATTGACAACATCAGCTGGGCACCATGAAGCTCATCAAAAAACTGTCTGCGGGCTTGTTACTGACATTCGGCGGGATTTTGCTAATGATTCCGCTCATTGTTTATACCCTGCCGAATCCAAATGCCAGTCCGGAGGATAAACAGGAAGATGGAGATG
The DNA here is from genome assembly GCF_039961835.1 of Trichocoleus sp. ST-U1. Classification (NCBI taxonomy): domain Bacteria; kingdom Bacillati; phylum Cyanobacteriota; class Cyanophyceae; order Leptolyngbyales; family Trichocoleusaceae; genus Trichocoleus; species Trichocoleus sp. ST-U1. The sequence goes on along the minus strand of NZ_JAMPJZ010000109.1, from coordinate 4,545 downwards.
CTGCCATCGGGGGTCTAGTTTTAGGACTCCCAGCGGTAGCCCTTGGAGGGTGGCTGGTGTGGGGATTGCGGAAACAACACTCGAAAGAAACACGCGATCGCCTCCAGTCTACCTTTTATCAGCTACTGAAAGAAGGCGATGGAAATATCACCACTTTACAGTTTGCGATGGAGGCGAAGCTAACAGCTGCGGAGGCAAAGCAGTATTTAGATGATAGAGCTAAAGAATACGATGCTAACTTTAAAGTAAGTGAGGAAGGAGGAATTTCTTATTACTTCCTGTTGAGATAAGAGTAGTTGAAATTATGATGACGCAGATTTTTTTATGCATCGCATCTATTTTAGGCGGATTGTCCGTCGCTGCTGGTGCTTTTGCCTCCCACGCTTTAAAAGAAAAACTAACGGAACGGGCGACAGAAATCTTTGAAACGGCTTCCCGTTATCAGATGTATCACGCATTAGCTTTACTGCTGGTAGCATTATTATTAAGTCGCGCCGAGACAGCACAGTCAACGCTTGTGGCAGCTGGGTATGCCTTCATCGTTGGCGTTGTCCTTTTCTCAGGCAGTCTTTATGCCTTGAGCCTGACGGGTATAAAGTGGCTAGGACCAATTACTCCACTAGGAGGCGTAGCCTTTATTGTGGGATGGGGTTGTTTAGCAGTTGCTGCATTCAGATTTTAAATAGTTATCCTTTTCAACAAGTCCCGTTGAGCTTTACTAAACTCAATTCCAGGACGTTTATTCTTGATCAGTGCTTCTGCTTGGTTCGCATTATTCACAAGCCCCTTGGCAACAAGTGTAGCAGCAACAACTGTTGCTGAACGCCCATGCCCAAGGGCACAGTGAATATAAATATTTCCCTGCCATGCACAGATTTTATTAACCAATTTTTGGAATACTTGATAATCTGGCACAGACGCATCTAATGTAGGAACGCAGATATAGGATCTTCCTGAAGTAACGCTTTTAGTTTCTGGAAATTCTGCTGTTAAATCAACTATTAAGTTGATATTATCGGGCAATTCATTAAGAAATACTCTACGACCCAGCCAGATGCCAGGTACTATCTCGTTACAACATTCCTCTTTCTCAATCAGTCTTTGAAGATGCCAGGTTATCCAGGTTAATAATAGATAAGGCATCAATAAGCATATATTCAGCCACCCCATCGTTCCATCTGACCGTTTTCCAAATACTTTAGCTCCCAACCATCCGTATGCTGCTCCTACTGCAATAAAACTAACACCAGTCCATAAAATTAGCCATTTAGCATTCCCAAATTTCGAGCCAAATAAAATTAGGTAAATACCACTCAGAAAAAATATAAAGCTATACTTCATCGTTTGTTTACAATAAATGCCATCCTCAACAGTATTAACAGATTATTCAGCGCATCTTTACTAGAGGGAGATTCCGGTAAATGACTGCTTTCGCTTGCTTCCTCTAATTCGCCACACAAACGATTAAATTCTCCGCGATAAAATGCTATATCAGCATCTTCCAAAACAGATTTTTCTGCTCCTGCTAACTTTCGCTCAATCAAGTCGGGAATATAAGGCAATTTAAAAACATCATTTAAATGAACCAAATTCGCTTCTATAACACCCGTTCGCATCAAATGAATGCCAGTTAATAGCACTCGATAAACATACAGTAACGGCTTAACACGATGCGGACTTTCTTTCTCAAAAAGTCGCCATTGTGTATTAGCGAAGCCGAGATAATGGTGAGAGTGGTGGCGGGTGATGCAACCTTTGGCAATTTCTTTTAATTCTTCATGTTCTGGTGTCGTGTGGAGAATTAGCGGTGAATATAGCTGCTCTAATACATAACCGTTCTTTTTAAGAAGTAGCGAAAAGAACTTTTTGACATCGTGAGTTACAAGGTCAATTTCCAGCTTGTCCCGTACTTCAGAAACTTCAATCGTTTCCCGCCCAATATCTAATCCAACCACCTCCGACACTGGCAGAATGTGTGACCCGCGCAAGTCATAATCAGAATCAGGAGATGGAAAGCCATACAGATGTGCGCCGCTGATTGTTGCGAACAAAAGCGGATAAGGTTGCTCAGAAATGACTGGGAGTAGTGGCTGTGCTATTACCATAATTTATTAATGGGTATTGCCGATAGTTAAGAAGTAAGCTTATAGTATGAATCAACTGCTACAAAATCCGGGTAAATACACCCTTAAACTACTCAAATCGTAGTTTAAGGGTGTTTTTTAGCTGAGTTAAGGTTTCAGGCTTTACAGAAGAAAGAGCGATCGCATTGAGAAAAGATATGCAATATGTCATTTAAACATTAGTTGAGCTTCACTGCCGTCCAATCCAACCTACTAATGGTTCATGATTCGTTGCTCTCTCCCAGGAACCTCTTTTTGATTACCCATTCGCTTGCTCGTGAAGCTTTTCCGCTTTGCAGTAGAGTTTTCTCGGTGCTTCATTGAAGTATTTAAACAAGGCGGGGCATAACCATCCTTCCTTATTATTTAACTCCCAGCGATACCAATTTCCACCGTACTCTTCTCTTACTAAAGTTAGTTCTGCCTGATATCCGGGAAATGGGTTTCCTGAAAACAAAAGCTTAAAACCTTTCTCAGCATTGGGAATCTCTTTAACCAGAAGATCGATCATCTCAGGAATCCCGCTGACAAATGGCTCTCGGACAAGTCCGACTCGCTCATCATCAAACACCCAAGTGTGTTCGTAGCGATAGGGGAAAATCACCATCATTGCGTTAGACATTGGTTCAGCCTTGCAATAGATTTTCTGTGGCGTTACAGGGAAATACTTAAACAATGCTGGACTTAGCCAGCCTTCTAAATTTTTGGCTTGCCAGCGATACCAGTTACCGCCGTACTGTTCTCTCACCCAAACCAGTTCTGCCTGATCCTCTGAAAAAGCGATTGGAGAAAACAAGAGTTTAAAACCTTGAGCAGCATTGGGAATATCTTGAACCAGACTGTCAATGATTGCAGGCATCCCGCTGACAAAGGGTTCGCGGATAAGTCCGGCTGGCTCATAGTCAAATACCCAATAGTCTTCATGACGATAGGGAAAAATTACCATCATTGCATTAGGTATCATCTGAATTTCCTCTTTTTTTTTGACGTCTTTAACATCTTTGAAATTCAATTTCTAAACCATACTTCGACGTGCTTTAATCAAAAAAGCATTTGCCTTTTCATAATCCGGACGTTCTGGCAGCGATGTTGTGGCAAAGGCGTCATCAAACTGGCGATGCAAGCTGAGCCGCCAAGCGTTAACTTCCTCCCAAGGCATCTCCCCGTTGCGGATAGCCAGCAGTTGTAGTCGGTGTTCTTCGACGCGAACTGGGACAAAACCCTCTTGCAGCACGGTGATGCCCGACAACAACAGGCGGATTAGATGCATCGCGTGCTTCCATTTAAATTCCCCCTTTGTACGGATATCTTGTTCAAGTTTTTTGAACTGTGACATCACATATCCGTTATATGTCTGGTAAACTAACTGAGAGAGAAAAATAGACCGAATTCCTAACAATTCTTCAGCCAGGGGCATCACCATTTCTACACCTGGTGTGTAGAGGCACTCTAAGACATTCGGATTTGCTTTGAGTGCCAAGGTCAAAAATTTCTGGAGTTCCCAATAACACTCCTCGTTCTCTTTATTTTCTAACTGCTCCGGAATTCCGTAGAGCGACCACTGGATATCGGCGGGTGGTAAGTAAATGCCGCGTCGGTCAATATCAGAGTTGGCATTATCTAAACCGTAGGCTCGTGAACCGACGATACAGCGGTAAATGACACACTCGTAAAGGTCAAAATCGGCAAGAACGGCTCCTGGTAGTTGCAGACCTTCTTGTTGCCAAGATGAGTGGATGGTGAGTTCTGAGCGCCGTAGAGACGCCTCTCCCCCGTCTGGAAACTGGACGCGATAGGCGTGGGAGTTGTCAATGGGTGATTTGATAATAACGCCGACGGTGCCGCGCGATCGCGCAATTTCACCCGCAGCATCTTGAATCTCAACACGAGTCACTATCTGGGTTCCAACGGGCAAAATCAGATTGGGGTTAAAGGCTAAACTCTCTGACAATTATTGCTCCCCCTTTGGACTGGTATTCTCCTCTACGCTGCCATAGCCAAAGATGGCGTGTCTACAATATGAAGTATTGTCAAAAATATGAAAGCGATCGCTCTTGCATTTGCAGTATAAGTTGCTACTTTTGGCTGCGGATTCTCTTGGACGACTGATGGTTCAACAAAAATAAGCTTTTCATCTGGAACGACGTTCATCTAACGAACGTCAAACTCATCGGTTTCTCAGCAATTTCCTATCGCCAATTCACCCCAAATCTCAGCCTTTTTTAAGGTTTGGAGCTTAATCTCAACCATTAATGTAGGAGCAAACCCTAGAAAATGTGCCGTATACTTGGCTACCTCGGTTCGCCTATTCTACTGGACTGCCTTTTGTCCAAACCGGAACACTCGCTGATTGTCCAAAGCTATGAACCCCGCGAGATGACCTCTGGTGTCGTTAGTGCCGATGGTTTTGGAATTGGCTGGT
>NZ_JAMPJZ010000108.1:0-15357 GCF_039961835.1 Trichocoleus sp. ST-U1 | reverse complement strand
CTAATAAATCTCATAAGTCTCTTGTTTTCTTGACTTTTGTTTTAGCTTATTCTACTTTTTATTATGTGTAATTTATTTTACATAAGCACTTATACCTTGGCTAACTGCCGACGATAATTAGAATCGTAATCGTTCTGGGCTTGCTGCACACCTTCTCTAGCCTGTTCGCAGTTCCAAGGAGAGCCTACTTGATAGACACACCCACCAAATAAAAAAACTAAAAACAAAGCTCCAATAATTGCTTCGGGTGCCTGCTTGTTATTTACACTCATTTCATTTTTAAGCTTGTCATTGATAACTTCTTTTTCAATGACTTTTTCGGCAGACATTTCTATGGAAACTGTTTTTAGAAGAGCATTATTTTTCAGTAAGTCCGTATGTTCTTTATTGGCTGGGGTATCAGTAGGAGCTACAGGAGAACTTATAATAGATGATCCTGATAATTTTTCTCTTACTAGCTCACATTGTTGCACCCAATCTGAATCATCCTCGATTTCAAACTCTTGACTCCAAATCTGTGCATTAACAGTTGTCTGTCGCCCATAAACCTTGACTTTTTTGATGGATTCAGCACCCAAATTTTCTACTCCTTTTCGTAGAAATGCAACTAAAATATCCTGATTTAGCACTTGAGCAGATTCAACCATTATCTGCAAGCAACCATCTTTGATGTTTGCTTTAGCAGTAATCCCTTTAGGTTGTAACTGACGATTCATCATGGCAGCGATCGCTTGCGGATTTCCCTGCTTGGCAAGTTCTAGAATGTTCATGTCCTTTTGTCCTCATCTAAAAGCTCTACACATTTAGAGTTCCCAAGCGATTAGGTACTCCAACACCTCATGTCAAGGTTTCCTGACAAAAAAGCAAGAGTGGCTTAGTTCTCTTTTATTGCTTTTTGTAGAAAAAACTAAATTTAAATGATGAAACCCCTGCCCCATCAATAATCTGGCGCTCGAAAACTACTCAGCTTAGAAGAGTGATAAAAGAAAGAAAATACCCACAAACTTGGTTCCAGCAAAAGTTTGGCAGTAAATGGCTCCCTGAGGGGGAGTGAATAAATCCAAAAAAACCCGGTCGTCTTTGCTGAGATGACCGAGTCAAGATGCTATGCGTTTAATGAAGCTCGTTTTCAGGCGATCGCTTGTTATGCCAGGAAGCAACGCCGAATCGGATCGGTCATCTGTTCCTCAAACAAAGACAATCATTCGCCACGAAGTTTATTCACCGCCACTTTTTTGTCTCAAATGGTGAACGAGAGCATTTAACCCCAGGCGGTAACTCTCTGCACCAAAGCCGCTGATTTGTCCAATTGCAATGGGTGCGATATAAGAATGATGTCGGAAAGCTTCGCGTCGGTAAATATTACTCAGATGCACTTCTACAGTCGGAAGGTTAACAGCCGCGATCGCATCCCGTATCGCTACGCTGGTATGAGTATATGCCCCAGCGTTAATTAAAATTCCTTGGTGCTGCCCAACGGCATTCTGAATTGCATCCACTAAGACGCCTTCATGATTTGACTGTAAAGTAAAGACCTTACAGTCGAGCGTTTGCCCTTCTTGTTCTAACAGGCGATTAATCTCATCCAACGTCACAGAGCCATAAATCCCTGGTTCTCGGAGTCCCAATAGGTTTAAGTTTGGTCCGTGCAGCACCAGAACAGTAACTATGCCCAAGGTTTCAGCAGCAACTCAATAGACTAACTACGACGGCGCGACGCTCTCTCATTCACTGGAATTGGAATCAGTTCTGGTTCCGGCTCAGCTTCCGGTCCCAGGAGCGTTTCGATGAGCTTACGTGCCCATTCTTTGAGCTTTTCCAACACATTTTCTATATAGTCCATTGAATTGAAAACTCCTGCAATACAACCAGGATGAGTACTTAACAACAGGGCAAACGTGAGAGTTTATGAATCCTATTGTGGTTAAGATTTATTCTAACCCTAGCACATGGAGAAACAGGTGAGTAATCTCACTATGGATGTGTGTGACCGGGCGGCGTCTATCCGTCTTAAGACACATCCGCCGTTAATTTTTTCTTCAACATTGTTCGCCGCAGTTGGTCAAGGGCAATTGAAGCGCTGGCGTACCGAATCGAGTCTCGCTCTCGATTTTGACCCAGCTGGTGCTTAAAACTTTCTACCGTGTCATCCGGCCCCGCTAGACCAATATAGACTAATCCCACCGGCTTGGTTTCCGTACCACCTCCTGGCCCAGCAATCCCTGTGATACTGAGTCCCCAAGTGGTTGAGAGACGTGTTTTTACACCTACTGCCATTTGCTTGGCGACCGCGTCGCTCACCGCACCGACTTGGGCTAAGTCTTCTGGATTGACGCCCAAAAGGGAAATTTTCACCGAGTTGTCATAAGAAATGACGCCGCCCAAAAAATAATTGGAACTCCCGGCGACACTGGTTAGCATCTGCCCCAATCCTCCACCCGTACAGGATTCTGCCACCGAAAGCGTTTCCCCAGCTTCTTGCAACAAAAAGCCGACGACAGAAGCAAGGGTGTCAGTGTCAGTGCCGTAATAATCCAGCCCTCCTATCTGCCGCAGTTGTTGCGCCACTGGCTCAATCAGTCCTAGCGCTTCCGGTTCTGACGCCGCTCTTGCCGAGACTCGCAGCCGCACCTCTCCGTGAAGGGCGTAAGGAGCAACGGTGGGGTTAGGGAGGTCGAGGAACGGCGCGACTTTTTCAGCTAGAGCCGATTCCGAAATTCCCCAGAACTTTAACATCCGGCTGTAGATGATTTCTTTGCCCCAGCCTTGATTCTTGAGAAAGGGGACGGCGGTTTCCTGCCACATCCGCTTCATTTCTGAAGGGACGCCGGGGAAAGTCAAAATCGTCAGACCCGTGCGGGGTTGCCAGATAATGCCGGGGGCTGTACCGCCTGAATTGGGTAAAATTGAGGCGTCCTGGGGAATGAGCGCTTGTTTCCGATTGCTGGGGGTCATCTGACGCCCCCGCATAGCGTATTTGCGAGTAATGTCTTCGACGATTTCCGGTTGTTCTACCAAGGGAACGCCAAAAAAATCAGCGATCGCTTCCACGGTCAAGTCGTCGGGAGTGGGACCTAGACCGCCAGTAAAGATCAGCAGATGGGATCTCCCAGCAGCAATCTCCAACACCTGCTTGAGACGTCCAGGATTATCTCCCACCACCGTTTGATAGTAGTGGGGGATTCCCAGAGAGGCTAGTTGCTGCGCCAAAAATTGGGCGTTGCTATTGAGAATATCGCCGAGTAGCAGTTCTGTACCAACACAAATAATTTCAGCACTCATGCAAAAGTTTTTTATTTTTTAATTTTGTATTTTTCCTCATTCCTCACTCCTCATACGCGAATTTCGCCAAACTTGCCAGCTGGTATACCCCAACAACAACGTTGCACCCATCGCATAAGCAAGTCCGCTTGGTATTTTAGCCAGAGCCAGGGCTAAACTTCCCACCCAGAGCGTCAAAGCGTAGATAAACAAAACTATCAAACGTTGTGGCAGACCCGCTTGCAGCAGCCGATGATGCAGATGGAATTTATCGCCAATAAAAGGCGAATTGCCTCGCAACAGCCGTTGCACAATCACCGCTGACATATCCACAATTGGCACAGCCAGAATCAGGTAAGGCAGTAATACCGCAGTGACAGCAGTGCTTTTTACTAAGCCAATTACGCCGACACCAGCAAGGGTAAAGCCCATAAAATAGGCTCCCCCATCCCCCATAAAAATCTGAGCGGGGTTGAAATTATATCGAAGAAATCCCAATGAGCCACCGGCAAGCGCTGCGGCAATCAGTGCTGCCGCCGGTTGGTTCATAAACAAACTTACAATCAGCATCACCACGGCAGCGATGCCAGAAACACCGGCAGCTAGACCATCTAGACCATCAATCCAATTGATGGCATTAGTCAGACCGACCAGCCAAATGACGGTAATCGGCCAGCTAATTGTGTCTGGCAATGTGACCAGTCCAGCAAAGGGAACGGTGAGGAAGTCAATTTGGACGCCGAGGTGCCAAGCCCAGCTGGCAATGATAATTTGCAGAAACAGCCGCAAGAAAGGCGACAAACTAAACAAATCATCGGCTAAGCCAACCAGGAAAAAACCAAGACCACCCAAGATAACGCCCCAAACTTCTAGGGATTTCTCTGCGCTCAAAGCGCCAAATCCCCCGGTTCCCCAAACAATCAGTAGGGCGATAATGGTGCCTGCAAAGATAGAGACACCTCCCACCCGCACGATAGGATGCTTATGGACTTTGCGCTCACTGGGTAAATCAACCAGTCCCTTTTGGAGGCCAATTTTGTTCACAACGGGTGTTGCCCAGAGGACGACACAGGCAGATACGAGAAAGGCAACCAGGTGATACAGCTGGGGGGGCATCTGAAATTAAGTAGGGTACTAGACATCAGAAGGGAGAAATCAAAAAAAGCTGTTAGCTGATTGCTAATCGCTATTGATCTTTCATCCTTCAAAACAATCGTCAGGCAGAGTCTACTACATTTCAGACGGGAAGAGGCAGAGGGGGATGGGGAATTAAGCGAGGGAATGGGGAGTAGGGGCATAGTAAGGGCGGCTATGCCCCTGCGATTCTATGCCAAGGCTGGTACGGGAATTGTCAGGTGGGGGTACAGGGGGAAGCGATCGCATAATGCTGCCACTCGCCGCCGACATTCCGCCGCCACTGCTTCCTCTTCTGGATTCAGGAGCCGTTCGGCAATAATATCCCCGATTTCTGTAAATTCACCAGTAGACATCCCGCGCGTCGTCATCGCTGGCGAACCCAGCCGCAAGCCACTGGTTACGAATGGCGACTCTGGATCGAAGGGTACGGTATTTTTATTCGCGGTAATGTTCACTCCGCTCACTAGCTGATCTGCTCGCTTGCCAGTCATGCTGATAGAGCGCAAGTCTACTAGCATCAAGTGATTGTCAGTCCCGTCAGAAACAATCTTGAAGCCGCGTTTTTGCAACTGAGTTGCCAACGCACGAGCATTTTCAATTACTTGCGCCGAATAAGTTTTAAACGCGGGTTGCAGTGCTTCCCCAAATGCCACCGCCTTAGCGGCAATGACGTGTTCTAAGGGACCCCCTTGAGTACCGGGGAACACGGCTTTATCTAGTTGCTTGCCGAGTTCTGGGTCGCTGGTCATAATTAAGCCACCTCTAGGACCGCGCAGGGTCTTGTGGGTAGTGGTGGTGACGACGTGGCAGTGGGGTAGAGGATTGGGGTGATGGCCTGTGGCAACTAAACCCGCAATATGGGCGATATCCGCTAATAGATAAGCTCCGACTTCATCAGCGATCGCGCGGAATTTCTCAAAGTCAATGATGCGCGGATAAGCTGAATAGCCGCAAATGATTAACTTAGGACGGTGTTGTAGCGCCAAATCCCGGATCTGATCGTAGTCTAGCTGCTCGGTTTCCTGACTGACTCCATAGTGGCAAACCTTAAACCACTTCCCCGAGACATTTACTGGCGAACCGTGGGTTAAATGCCCCCCGTGGGACAAATCCATCCCCATAATCGTGTCTCCTGGCTGCAACAGGGTCAAGAAAACGGCAAAATTCGCCTGCGCCCCCGAATGCGGTTGCACGTTCGCGTGAGCCGCTCCAAATAGCTGTTTGGCGCGGTCAATCGCCAATTGCTCAATTTTGTCGATAAAGTCACAGCCGCCGTAATAGCGTTTCCCCGGCAAACCTTCGGCATACTTATTTGTTAATACCGAGCCTTGTGCTGCCAGCACTGCTGCGGAGGTAAAGTTTTCACTGGCAATTAGCTCCAAGTGGGCGCGTTGGCGCTGGAGTTCTTCGTGGACAAAGCTGGCAACGGTAGGATCGGTTTCGGCTAGAAAGTCTAAGTTTGTTTTACTCACAAAGTGAACCCCTAGAAATAGTGTCAGTCTTCCTTTCAAACTTTGATTCGGGTGCGCTTTCGGTCAACGCCATGTCCGCGCTACTAGCCCAGGTCAGTATTTTCGGGAGTCTTCAATCTTAACGCTGTTGGAGTCGTGTCTCTACCCAACTTTTCTGTTAACACTTGAAGCGAACAATTTTTGGCAACCTTTCATCCAAACTAGCTAACCTGGCGCAGTATGCAATTTTGCTGTATTTCTCTCGCCCATTCATAAGGGGCTAGAGGCTCTGGAAAAATTTGCTTGACATTTGATCGCCAACCCCGGATAAATTGGGGTTTAGAAAAAGTTGCCCATGATGTTAACCATACCCACTTGGCAACCGATGCGATCGCAAACTGCAAGACTTTAGAGGGATTAGACGCCCATACTGTTCAGCTCCCAAAGTTAGGTGCCAAATTTATTTTCTGCCCTCCTCTCTTCCCACACGCGCAAAGCGTTGCTTTAGTAACCATCCTCACTCCTACTTTTAGGAGAGGACATTAAGCTGTATGTTAATTTACCATATCTCGCCGAAAACCTGACCTAGAATGGATGCGGGCGAATTAAAGCTCTCGTGGAGGTATTAAATGTTAGTCATTCTTACGGATGAGCAGATACTCTCCCCCAAACAAGTTTGTCAGACCTGTTTACTTGCCGATCAAAGTGGTCAACCCCGCTGGCGTCAGGGGCAGCTCCGCTGCGCTCAAGCGATTCACAAGCTTACCGAAAATCAACCCGATCAATACGAGTGTCTTATGGGCTTCCGGATTGCCAATATTGAGTAATCTCGTTTTGCTCAAGTTTATTTTCTGAAGTTTAAAGCCTGCTGAGGTGCTATCTGCGATTTGGGGCTTAATGGCGATCGCTACTTTCTCTGACAAACAAGAGTGCGCCTACGCTATAGGCTCCTTGTCTTTGATGAGGCACGTCTGACCTAGGGGTGTCCTGGTTGACATCGCATCTGCGTTATCCTGAACTTAGTAATAACTGGCGATAAATATATTATTTCAGGAGAACGCACGATGACTTGGCGTGGTTCAGCAACAGCGAAAGACAGGGTTTTCGCTTGCCTTCCTTATTTACTCCCTTTGCTTTCTGTGCTTCCTTTTGGGGCGTACCTGTTTAGACAGTTTCCTGTCTTAGCACTGATTTTATTGCCGCTACAACCGTTGCTAGCAATTTACAGTATACCGTTTGCCAGTTTAATCATTTTCTTTGTCTTGTTCTTAGGCGTAGTTAGAAACGAAAAGATTAGCCATTTCATTCGTTTTAACACCATGCAGGCACTCTTAATAGACATTGCTCTATTTTTGTGTACTATGGCATTGCAAATTTTGACTCCAGCGCTAGGAACTGGCTTGGTAGGACAAACGCTGTTTAATGTTGTTTTTCTAGGAACGCTTGCTGCCTGCGCCTATTCAGTTGTTCAGTCTGTGATAGGACGTTACGCAGAAATTCCTGGGATTTCAGAGGCAGTTTACAGCCAAGTTCCCTAGTTTCTTGCCGCAGGCAGAATCTTCGTTAGGGCGCGGCTGGTGTGGGACGTGACACAATCGTGTTTTCCATGTGACCGATGCCTTCAATTTCGATGCGAACGCGATCGCCCACTTGCATAGGGCCAATCCCTTGGGGCGTTCCAGTCAGCACCACGTCTCCCGGTAACAGCGTCATCACCTGAGAGATGTAAGACACTAGAAAATCGGGCGCAAACACCATCTGATTAATGAGTGCTGACTGCACCGGCTGGGGGTCGTCGTTCAGAAAAGTTTGCAAGCGGGCAGCCGGACTCAACTCACGGACGATCCACGGCCCCAAAGGACAAAAAGTATCAAATCCTTTTGCCCGCGTCCATTGAAGATCCTGCTTTTGTAAATCGCGGGCGGTAACATCATTGGCAATGGTGTAACCCCAAATTTTAGTTTGTGCCTCTTCTGGCGTACAGCAATAAACGCGATCGCCAATGATTAAAGCTAATTCGCCCTCGTAGTCTACTCGCTGTGACTGCGGGGGGTAGTGAATTTCTGTCCCCGCTGCGGTTACAGACGTTGGCGGCTTGAGAAATAGTAACGGTTCTTTTGGCACATCCGTCCCCATTTCAGCGGCGTGGCTGGCATAATTTTTGCCCACCGCGATAATTTTAGACGGGGCACAAGGAGCCAGAATTTGATAAGTATCGGGTTCTAACTGCAAATCCGTAGGTTGCCCGTGTAACCAGGGAGGCGCATCAAGCACCTGAACGCCTCGGCTTAGTTGCAATAAACCGTAGTAAGTCTGTCCTTTTGCGGTTCGGACTCGGACGTAGCGCTGCGCCATAATGTTGACTGCTATTTGATTATGCTGATGTGTGGTCTGGACGTTGAGGTGAATTTACCCTGGTAACTTTGTACAATTGATGGACTGGTAGTAAGATTTTAATTCCTTGCTTCTTCATCTTTAGACGCTATAGGCTAGCGAGTTGAGATTTTCAAGGTGCGACTTCCATTCCCAATCCCAAACTTCCTAGTCCCAGTGCTAGAAGAAGCCGTCTTGTCCATAAGGAGATTAACAGCAATGCAGATCGTTTACGAAACTATGTACATCCTCCGTCCCGATTTGACCGAGGAACAAGTAAACTTGGCGATCGCCAAGTATCAAGGTATCTTGAGCGACAATGGGGCACACGACATCGAAATCCAGCATCGGGGTCGGCGGCGTCTAGCTCAAGATATCGGCAAGCATCGGGAAGGCATTTATGTCCAGATGAATTACCAATGCAATGGCAGCCAGATAGCGCCGATGGAACGGGCAATGCGTCTGTCGGAAGAAGTCATCCGCTACCTCACCATCAAGCAGGAAGTGCGCGAACCGAAGCCAGAGCCAGTTGAGGCAGAAGCAGTCAGTTAAGTGCGATTGGGGTGGAGTTTCTCCGCCCTTGTTGAGTCGCAAGGTGGACTTTCGTCCCACCCTCCATTCCTTCCCTCACACCAGGGAGGGAATTTTTTTTTATTCGCAATCTAGCAATGAGCCATTGACTCCAGATTGTTATACTGACGTGTGAGACACGGTATTCGACTGAGATTCGTTTTATAAAATGCAGCCTACTGACCCTGCCAAGTTTACTGAGAAAGCCTGGGAAGCCATCATCAAATCTCAAGATGTGGCGCGTCGATTCAAAAATCAGCAGCTAGAGGTAGAGCATTTAACGATCGCGCTTCTGGAAGAAGAAGAAGGGCTGACAAATCGGATTTTGAGTCGAGTCAATGTGGACATCCAGGCGTTAAAGTCGCAACTCGAAGCCTTCACCCAACGCCAGCCCAAAGTCGCTGTCGTTGACCAGTTGTACCTGGGGAGGGGCTTAGATGTCATGTTAGACCGAGCTGAAGCCTCACGAACTACCTTGCAGGACGAATTCATCTCGGTAGAACATCTATTAGTCGGCTTCGTCGAAGATGACCGCATCGGACGCCGGTTGCTCAAAAGCTTCAACTTCGATCGGCAAAAGCTAGAAGCAACGATCAAAGAGGTTCGGGGTACGCAGAAAGTAAAAGACCAAAATCCAGAGGCTCGCTATGAAGCCTTGGAAAAGTACGGGCGCGACCTGACAGAAACAGCCAAATCCGGTAAGTTAGACCCCGTAATTGGGCGAGATGAGGAAATTCGCCGCGTGGTGCAGGTGCTATCTCGCCGGAGTAAGAACAACCCCGTTTTGATTGGGGAACCAGGAGTAGGTAAGACAGCGATCGCAGAAGGGTTAGCCCAGCGCATCATCAACGGCGATGTACCTGAATCTTTGAAGAACCGCCGCCTAATTGCCCTGGATATGGGGAGTCTGATTGCGGGAGCCAAATATCGGGGAGAATTTGAAGACCGCCTCAGATCGGTGCTAAAAGAAGTCATCGATTCAGTCGGTCAGATTGTCCTCTTTATTGATGAGATGCACACGGTGGTTGGTGCTGGTGCCACTCAAGGGGCAATGGATGCGAGTAACTTGCTCAAACCGATGCTGGCGCGGGGAGAACTGCGTTGCATTGGGGCGACGACCCTAGACGAGTACCGCAAGCACATTGAAAAAGATGCGGCACTCGAACGCCGGTTTCAACAAGTCTATGTTAATCAGCCCAGCGTAGAAGACACGGTTTCGATTCTGCGGGGGCTGAAAGAACGTTACGAAGTCCACCACGGCGTGAAGATTACCGATTCTGCCTTAGTTGCCGCCGCCAGCTTGAGCGATCGCTACATCACCGAGCGGTTTTTGCCAGATAAAGCAATTGACTTGGTCGATGAAGCTGCTGCCAAGCTGAAAATGGAGATTACGTCCAAGCCGGTAGAACTAGAGGCAATTGACCGACGGGTGATGCAGCTAGAGATGGAAAAGCTCTCCCTGCAAGGAGAAGGTCAACGGACGGGTTTAACAACCGTTGTGGGTGCCTTCCGTTCTTCTCAAGAGCGTTTAGAGCGTATTGAACAAGAGATTGCCTCCCTGAGCGAAAAACAAGTTCAACTCAGTTCCCAGTGGCAATCAGAAAAACAGCTCTTAGAAGACATTAACGCAGTGAAGGAGGAAGAAGATAAACTCCGGGTGCAAATAGAGCAGGCAGAACGCGCCTACGACCTTAACAAAGCTGCTCAGCTGAAGTATGGACGGTTGGAGGTTTTAGGACGCGACCGGGAAGCCAAAGAAGCCCAACTGTTGGAACTGCAATCTCGCGGTGCTGCCTTGCTGCGGGAAGAGGTACGCGAAGACGATATCGCCGAAATTGTCGCTAAATGGACGGGTATCCCAGTCAACCGCCTGCTAGAGTCGGAACGGCAAAAGCTACTCCAGCTTGAATCTCATCTCCACGAACGGGTGATCGGTCAGCAAGAAGCCGTTGCCGCCGTTTCCGCTGCCATCCGTCGCACCCGTGCGGGGATGAAAGATCCCAGTCGTCCGATCGGTTCTTTCCTGTTCATGGGGCCAACAGGGGTGGGCAAAACCGAGCTAGCCCGTGCCTTAGCTCAGTTCCTGTTTGACAGCGAGGACGCCCTGGTACGGATTGATATGTCCGAGTACATGGAAAAACACGCTGTCTCTCGCCTCGTAGGTGCCCCTCCAGGGTACGTCGGTTACGAAGAAGGCGGTCAACTGTCTGAGGCAATTCGCCGTCGCCCCTATTCGGTCGTGCTGCTGGATGAAGTGGAAAAAGCCCACCGCGATGTGTTCAACATCTTGCTGCAAGTGCTGGATGATGGAAGAATTACCGATTCCCAAGGCAGGACGGTAGATTTCCGGAATACGGTGATTGTGATGACAAGTAACATCGGCAGCGAGCATATTCTCGATCTGGGGGGGAACGAGGACCAGTACGAATTGATGCAGAAGAAAGTAACGGATGCTTTGCGATCGCATTTCCGCCCCGAATTCCTCAATCGCGTGGACGACATTATTCTCTTCCACCGGCTGGAACGTTCGGAACTGCGCCAGATTGTTAGTATTCAAATCAAACAGATTGAGAAGCTGCTAGCCGATCAAAAAATCACCATCGAACTCTCGGCATCTGCCCAAGACCACTTGGCGGAAGTTGGCTACGATCCGATCTATGGTGCCCGTCCTCTCAAACGCGCCATTCAGCGTGAATTGCAAAATACCCTCGCCACAGCGCTGCTAGAAAATACCTTCGTGAGTGGCGACACCATCTTGGTTGATTGTGTGGACAATACGCTGACTTTCAGCAAAAAACAGTCCCTCAGCCTCCTTGAAGCTCAAATCATTTAACAATCATCAGTAGAGACGTTGCCTCTAAACGTCTCTACTGTTAGTCTGAAAGCAATACAACAGCCAAAATTGATGCGACAACGCCAAGAACATATCCGTGGACTTTACTGTAGCCATTTGCACATATAACGGTGCAGAACGTCTGCCCGAAGTTCTAGATCAACTGCTTCATCAAGTTGGTACAGAGGATATTGACTGGGAAGTGCTAGTTGTTGACAACAACAGCAATGACGATACTGCTGCTGTCGTTGCTCGCTATGCAACCAATTGGCGTCAAGATAGCCAGTTGAGGTATATTTTTGAAGCCAAACAAGGCGCTGCCTATGCGCGATATCGAGCCGTACAGGAAGCTAGAAGCAGCGACTTGATTGGATTTTTGGATGATGATAATCTACCAGCAGATAACTGGATAGCCGAAGCTTATCGCTTTGGTAGCGATCGCCCTCAAGTGGGAGCCTATGGTGGCATTATTCATGCCAAACTCGATGAACTACCACCCCCCTACTTTGAGCAAATAAAAGGGTATCTTACTATCTATAACCGAGGTGCAACGCCTTTTCACTACAAGCGTTCCGATAAACCGCGCCGAATTCCTGCTGCACCCGGTTCAGTCATCCGGAAGCAGGCATGGCAAGACGCCGTTCCTCCTCCAGAAAAACTCCTAATACCTGGCAGAGACGAGAAAACAATGGCTGCCGGAGAAGATGCCGAAATAATGTTCTATATTCAAAATAGTAAGTGGGAAGTTTGGCACAATCCCAAAATGGAGATTTGGCATCATATTCCCCCATATCGATTAGAACAAGCCTATCTACTCAGACTGGCTCATGGATATGGCCTTTCCAATCATCTCACGCGAGTCACTCGGTTTTATCGATGGCAGCGTCCCTTCCTACCTTTTTTGATACCATTTTTTACATTACGCAATAGCTTAAAGGTATTAATTTACTACCTAAAAAATAAAAATTCTCTACCCAATAATATTGTGCAAGCTTGTGAATTTCAGTCCCAATTAGGGCAACTTTATAGCCCTTTTTTAGTAATATATAAAAAATTGCCAGTCAAAGGTTTTATTAACGTAAAGGTAAATTTTGAACAAAGTCAATGAAGATAGCATACGCTACTCACTATGATATTTTTAATAACCGTACTTGGCCTCGCAACTTAATTGGGCACTGTGGCACTAATTACTACAAAGCGAAAGCTCTGGAAAGACAATTGGGAACGATAGAGTATATTGGTCCTCTTGAGGAGATGTACTCCCCCTCTTTAAAATTATTATCTAAGGCAAAGAATCGCTGGCATAAGCATCTATCTAAACAAATATATTTTCCTTGGGCAGAACCCGTTGTTAATCAAGGCTATGCATGCCAAATTGCCCAAAAAATTCTCCGAGCTAATCCCGAAATCGTTTTATGTCCAGACATCAATTTAATTTCTTATCTTGACTGTAAGCAACCCACTGTAGTTTGGACAGATGCTTCTTACGCTGGATTGATGAACTTTTATAGTGAGTTTAGTAACCTGTGTAGCGAAACCACCCAGCAATTAACTACTATGGATAAACTTACTTTAGATAAATGCAGTTTAGCTATATTCTCCTCCGACTGGGCTGCTCAGACTGTAATTAATACTTATCAAGTTGACTCTTCTAAAGTCAAAGTGATTCCGTCAGGAGCAAATGTTGAGTGTGATAGAACCTTAGACGATATCAAGGAGATTATTGAATCTCGACCCTTGGATAAATGCAAGCTCCTGTTTTTAGGCGTGGATTGGTTTAGAAAAGGTGGGAACATAGCTTTAGAAGTAGCTAGCAAATTGAATAAAAGCGGGTTGAATGTTGAATTAACAATAGTTGGATGCCAGCCTTTTAAAGATAGTTCTGCTCCTGATTTTGTTGTTAATCTTGGCTTTATTAGTAAATCAACAGCGGCGGGATTAAATAAAATTAGTAAGTTGATAGCTGAATCTCATCTATTAATTGTGCCTTCACAAGCAGAAGCTTATGGCAACGTCTTCTGCGAGGCAAACTCCTATGGAGTGCCTTGTATATCTACCAATGTAGGCGGCATACCAACAGTAATCAAAGATGATGTAAATGGAAAACTTTTTTCAATAACCGGCAGTATTCAAGAATATTGCACCTATATTTATACTTTGTTTAGAAATTATGGAGCTTATAAAAAGTTAGCTTTATCTTCATTTAATGAGTATCAAACTCGTTTAAATTGGTCAGCAACCGCCCAGTCAGCACAAAAGCTGTTTATGGACTTAATTAATTAAGTATAATTACTCGTTATGAAGCTCGCTTATGCTACAACTTATGATGTCTTTAATAGCTTGACTTGGACTAAGTCTCAATTAGGACTGTGTGGTGCTGGAGCCAGCATAGCAAAAGCTTTAAAAAATCAATCTATTGACCTGGAATACTTTGGACCTTTAAATAAGAAAAAATCGGTAATTACTAAAGCTAAGTGGAGTTTATATCGAAACTTTTTTAAAAAAGATTACTACCGCTGGGCAGAGCCATTAGTGCTTAAGGATTATGCATATCAGATATCTGAAAAACTATCTAAATTTAACTCAGACATAGTGCTTTGTCCGGAAAATGCAGTGCCGATTGCTTATCTGGAATGTAAGCAACCAGTCGTTCTGTGGACAGATTCAACACTGGCAGGTTTGATTAATTTTTATCCTTATTTGAGCAACTTGTGTAAGGAAACCAAAGAAAATATATATTTAATGGAACAATCTGCATTGAATAAATGCGAGTTAGTAATTCTCGCGTCAGAATGGGCTGCTCAAACAGCCATTGATATCTATGGAATAAATCCTTCTAAAGTAAAAGTAGTTCCTTGGGGAGCTAATGTAACATGTAATAGAACAATTGATGATATCGACAATGCTATAAAAGCAAGAAGTACAACTCGTTGCAAATTATTATTTATTGGTGTGGAGTGGCTTAGAAAAGGAGGAAATGTTGCTTTAGAAGTTGCTAAAGAACTAAATCGAATGGGTCTAAAAACTCAACTTCAAGTAGTTGGATGCCAGCCGAAGATTAATGAGTCTGAACTCAGTTTTGTTAGCATTAAAGGATTTATTGATAAATCAACGAGTGAGGGTTTAAATGAATTCAATAGACTAATGGCTGAATCCCACTTTCTAATTTTGCCTACTTTAGCAGACTGCTCTCCCCACGTTTTAATTGAAGCAAATTCGTTTGGGGTACCTTGTTTAACCACAAATACTGGTGGTATACCAACTATCATTAAAAATGATTTCAACGGGAAAAGTTTTGAAGTAGATGCTAATATTGCTGATTATTGTAACTATATTGTATCCAAACTAGAAAATTATATTGACTATGAACGCTTAGCTGTCTCATCATTCAACGAGTATCAAGATAGACTTAATTGGAATATTTCTGCTCAAGCCGTAAAAAAACTATTAATTAAGTTAAGAAAATAGAACATATTTCTATTTTTTTCTGAATTTTTGGGGAATTATACTCCGATGAGTAGGAAAGCTAGCTTTTAGAGCTTTATTAAAAAAATAGAAACTTGTAGAGCTTTTTAGTCTTCAATAGCTTAAAGTTAAGTTTCTACTAGTATAGATAAAGTGGTAGTGCTAAAGAAGTAATGATGCATTGTAATGATGGATGAAGTACCAAATTGCGCCAAGGTGATTCTCTAATGACTTTGAAAACGACAGGGTTTTGCGGACTAATCGAGA
>NZ_JAMPJZ010000107.1:0-15702 GCF_039961835.1 Trichocoleus sp. ST-U1 | reverse complement strand
CTTATTTTGTCTTTGATTCACTTCAGCCTGAAGCGCGATGCTGTCACGCTCATAATTGGCGTGGCAATGTTTTGCGCGGGGTGCATGGACACCTTTCATGCTTTAGCCGCCGACCGATTGAGCCAGGGGATAGCAGATAGCCAAAACCTAATTCCTTTGACTTGGGCAGTCTGCCGATTTTTTAATGCTTTGATTCTGCTGGGAGGCGCGGGAATTTTTCTGGCGACGAAACCAGGAAAGTGGAAGGGAGGCGCGGGTTTTGTTGCGAGCGCTAGTGTATCTTTTGCTGTTGCTTCTTATACAATTGTCTATTTCTGTACCCATAGTGCCATACCGGCAACTATTTTCCCGAACGCGCTTGTCACTCGTCCTTGGGATGTCCCTCCCCTCTTATTGTTTATCTTTGCAGGTATTTTTGTTTTTCCTCGCTTTTATGATGCTTATCCCAGCCATTTTTCTTTAGGGCTAGCGATTAGCGTGATTCCCCAAATTGCCGTTCAACTCCACATGGCTTTTGGGTCAACTGCATTATTCGACAACCATTTTAATATTGCCCATTTTCTCAAAATTATTGCTTACCTCGTCCCATTTATTGGCTTGAGTTCGGAGTATATTTATACTCTTCACGAAGAAGCTTTAACCGTTGACAAATTAGAAGCCACACAAAAAATATTATTAGATAAAACCAAGCAGTTAGAACTGATTAATCTTGAGCTGCAAAAACAAATCGCTGAGCGTCAGCAAGTAGAAGAGGAGTTGCACCGCTCCAATGTTGAGCTTGAAAGGAGAGTTGAGGAACGAACAGCAGAAATTAGACAGACCAACGATCTGTTATTGCTTGAAGTTTCTGAGCGCAAGCAAAGTGAAAATCGTTATCGAGAAAAATCTCAAGAGCTAAAAAAGACTCTGCTTGACCTCCAGAAAACTCAAGCTCAACTGATTCAAACTGAAAAAATCTCCAGCCTCGGTCAATTAGTGGCTGGAGTTGCTCACGAAATAAATAATCCAATTAACTTTATTCACGGCAATATCAATTATGCCTGTGACTATGCGAATAGTTTGCTCTATTTGTTGCACCTTTATCAACAGCAATACCCCCCTACACCTGAAATTGACCAAGAAATTGAAGCAAGTGACCTTGATTTTATTATTGAAGATTTGCCAAAGTTACTAAAATCAATGCACTTAGGAATTGAGAGAATTCGGGAAATTGTTCAGTCCTTACGTTCGTTTTCTCGCGTCGATCAAGCGGAAATGAAGCCGGTTGATATTCACGAAGGCATTGATAGCACCTTGCTAATCTTGCAGTATCGCCTGAAAGCGATCGCTGGCGGTCCCACGATCACCGTGACCAAAGAATATAGCGATTTGCCATTAGTTGAATGTTACGCGGGACAGTTGAATCAGGTGTTTATGAATCTGCTGAGTAACGCGATTGATGCACTAGAAGAGTCAGTCGCTAAGGAGGAAATATTTTGTCTTTTACCCAGTATTAAAATTAGCACCGCTGTTGAAGACGAAAAGCTAGCGGTGATTCGCATTGCCGACAACGGCCCAGGCATGACAGAAGAAGTCCGTTCTCATCTATTCGATGCCTTTTTCACAACGAAACCAGTCGGGAAAGGTACCGGCTTAGGGCTATCGATTAGTTATCAGATTGTAGTAGAAAAACATAGTGGCAGTATGGAGTGTATTTCTGCACCCGGAGAGGGGGCAGAGTTCGTCATTAAGATTCCGATTTCGCAGAACAAGATATCGCAACTCTAAATGATTCCAGAAGTCGAGGATCTATGTCGGTAGAGGCGATTAGCATAGAGTTGAGTATTGAGAAACGCGAGACGAACAGATGAACTTTTGTAGCGACAATGTCACCGGGATTTCGCCGGAAATTATGGCAGCGATCGCTGCCGCTAATCAGGGTACCACCATGCCTTATGGTGATGATGAATATACCCAGCGATTGTCAGCCCGGTTCAAGGAATTGTTTGAGACAGATGTAACCGTTTTCCCCGTCGCCACGGGTTCTGCTGCCAATGCCCTCGCCCTGTCTGTTATTACGCCCCCTTTTGGGGCGATTTACTGCCATCGCCAATCTCATATCAACCTGGATGAATGCGGGGCACCCGAATTTTATACTGGTGGCGCGAAGCTAGTGACACTGGATGGCGCAGATGGCAAGATTCACGCCGCTGACTTGGCTGCTGTGCTGGCAAAATCGGGCGCTGGCGTCGTCCATCACGTACAGCCTGCGGCTGTAAGCTTGACTCAAGCAACGGAGGCTGGAACGATCTATCAGCCAGAGGAAATTTCCCAGATTGCCGAAATTGCCCATACCCACAATTTGGGTTTACACATGGATGGTGCCCGTTTTGCGAATGCGGTGGTTAGCTTGGGTTGTTCTCCGGCGGATATCACTTGGCGGGTTGGGGTTGATGTACTATCGTTTGGAGCGACTAAAAATGGTGCGATGGCAGCAGAAGCCGTCGTCTTTTTTAATCAAGATTTGGCAAAAACTTTCGCCTATCGTCGCAAGCGCAGCGGGCATCTCTTTTCAAAGATGCGGTTTTTATCTGCCCAGTTAGAAGCTTACATCAAAGATGATTTATGGCTAAAAAATGCTGCCCATGCTAACCAGATGGCTAAGAAATTAGCGCACGAGCTAACAGCACTACCAGGAATGAACCTGTGCTACCTGGTTGCAGCAAATGAAATTTTTATTCAGTTGCCGGAGGAAGTTATCCAAGGGCTTCTTGCCGATGGTTTCCAATTTTATCCCTGGGAGGGGGAATATTCATCAACCGTCCGATTAGTAACAGCTTTTAACACTAAAGAAGAGGATGTTACTGCCTTTATCGAGGCGGCACGGGCACACTGCAACGTGGTTTCTTCACCTCTAGTTTCCACCTTCAATTTTCAGTAGGGAAGGGCAAAATTTCTTTCCCTAGTTTATGATTTTGTTCCCCGCAGGAGAGCCGAGTATTCGCAAAATGAACGCTGCGGCGCACCCACAATAGAGAATACCGATTTTGCTTGTGAAGAAGCATTATCCAGTAATATTTCCAGTTCTTGAACTGCTTCTGGTGGTGTCTGCTGTCGTGCTGTCCAATCTGCAAAATCAATCGGTAGGTGCCACTGTTGCATCGCGGTGAAGGGCATCCCAATACTTTCGCCAGCCGCTTGCCACTCCGATATCATCCAATCCCAACTATGAGAAGGATCGCGTAGTTTCTCCACCTGATTGATAAACTCTGCCAGTGCAATATCTTCCGGCGAAATAATGTCCACAACCAGGAACTTTCCACCCGGTTTAAGCACTCGAAAAACCTCACTCAGCGCGGGTGCCAAGCTGGGGAAGTGATGAGCGACATAGCGGCAAGTCACAATATCAAACTGCTCATCTAGAAAGGGGAGTGCTGTAGCATTGGCTTCCTGAAAATGCACGTTATTTAAGCCTCTTGCCATTGCTTGCCGCGATGCCTCCGCTAACATTTTCTGGCTTAAGTCGATGCCAATCACTTCGCGGACATGGGGGGCGAAAGCAAACCCCGTATGTCCTGCCGCACACCCTACATCAAGTACACTCATCTCTGCTGTTGGTTCACCTGCCTGCACCATCAGCTCCAGATCGTGCCCTTGTGCGAAAATGGGTGATGTACTGTAGGCATTTGCGGCGCGGTCAAATTGCTCTCGGATTGCTTCTTCTGGCTGCATTTTTGGCTCCTAAAATAGGTGTGGACAGGATGGCAATTCGGTGGAATTAGTGTTTTTAGCTCTAAGCCAATCGGATTGAGAAGCGATCGCTTTCTGTGTCAACATCAACGCACGATGCAGGCAATGCCGATAACACGCAAAGCGTTAAAACACGCTCAACCCAGCAATTTCAGCATCTCAATCGCCAGACTCGGAATCAGCGGCGTCTCTAGAGACGGGCATCACCAGCACCTTATCAACGCGATTGCCATCCATATCCATCACTTCAAAACGCCAACTACCCAGATGAAAATGGTCGGCAGCCGTAGGAATTTTCCCTAAATGGGTAATCATAAAACCGCCCATTGTGTGATAGTTTCCTTTTTGCGTTCCCGGCAATTCCTCAATATCTAATATTTCAAAAAACTCTTCCACCGACAACATTCCATCAATCAACCAGGAACCATCTTCGCGTTGTACGGCTGGAGGAGATGTTGTACTATCGATTTCTACATCACCAACGATTTCTACTAAGATGTCGTTGAGCGTAACTACTCCCTGAGTGACGCCGTATTCATCTACAACCAGCGCCATGTGAGTGCCGGTTTGCTTGAATAATTCTAGAACTTTCAGCCCTCCGGTACTTTCAGGCACAAATACCGGCTGTTTCAACGAGAGCGTCAGGTCAAGCTGTTGTCCGGACAGACAGCGCCCTAATAGGTCAGTCACGGGAATGATGCCCAAAACATTATCCAGTGCCCCCTGACAAACGGGAAATCGGGAATAGGCGCTGTTTATAATCTTGCGTTGATTTTCTTCCTGGGAGTCTTCTAGGTCAAGCCAGACAATATCCGGTCGGGGTGTCATTAACGCACTCACGGGTCGGTCTCCCAGGCGAAACACTCGTTCCACCATGTCTTGTTCTGCTTCCTCAAAGGTTCCCGCCTCCGTGGCTTGCTCGATTAAGGCTGTAATATCGTGTTCGGTGATTTCACCATCGGTAGACGGTCTGATGCCCAACAGCCGCACCATCATATCGGTGGAGGTACTCAATAGATAAACAACCGGGGCGGCAATAGTAGCCAACATCCGCATCGGGATAGCAACAGATGAAGCAATCCGTTCTGGATAGTTTAAAGCCAGGCGCTTGGGCACCAGTTCGCCAATAATCAGTGTCAGATAGGTGATGATCAGGATGGCGATCGCTGATGCGATCGCGTTTTTATACGGAGCGATCCAGGCAATCAACCCTAATAGAGGGGTAAGGCTTTTGGCGATAGTTCTTTCGCCGAAAGCACCGGAGATAATTGCTAGGAGGGTTATCCCCACCTGAACAATCGCCAAAAACTGATTCGGGGAATTCGCCAGTTCCAAGGCAGCGCGTGCTTTGACATCCCCTTGGTTAGCCAGCTGTTGCAGCCTCACCTTCCTAGCCGAGACGATAGCTAACTCTGACATCACAAAGATGCCATTGGCAACGATCAGTAGCAAAACAATCAGAAATTCGGTAGTAGGGGTCATTTGTCAATGTGTCAGTAATATCGGCGAACGGTGCCTTAGATGGAAGTAGGGGCGATACCCGAAGTTGGATGGTTAGAAAACCAGAGAACCAATGTGCCCACCCCGATATCAAAAGCTGGGGTTCCCCAAAAAAGCAGTAGCTATAGAGAAAGTAGCATTTTGTGTAAAGCAGAAATCTATCGGTAGAGCAGTCTCGATTTGAACTGCCTTCTAAAATGATGGAAGTAGGGAGGTATACTCCTGCCTTTTTGTCAGAACGAATTAAGCATTTCCTCCAACTGATGGCATTTTCTTCTATTATTCGTGCCCTAGGGCGATCGCCTCTCACGACAGAACTCCTTTCTAAGCTCGACCAACAACGGTATCTACAGCTCAACGGTATTCCCCGTTTGCCAAAGGGATTGGTGGCTTCTGCCCTCGCGCAAGCCCAAGGACAGAATTTGTTCGTGGTGTGTGCCACCCTGGAGGAAGTCAGCCGCTGTTGCGCTCAACTGGAAGCAATGGGTTGGCAGACGGTACATTTTTATCCGACTTCTGAAGCATCGCCCTACGAGCCATTCGATCCGGAATCGGAGATGACTTGGGGACAGATGCAGGTCTTGGCAGATTTAGTCAGGACTGAGGTAAAAGGAAATCCTCAGTCTTCCACAAAGATGGCGGTTGTGGCGACGGAACGGGCGCTACAACTTCATTTGCCGCCTCCTGAAGCTTTTAAGCCTTTCTGCATCACCCTGGAACGCGGACAGAGTTGGGATTTAGATGCCTTTAGCAAGAAGGTGGCGACTCTGGGATACGAACGGGTGCCTCTGGTGGAAATGGAGGGGCAATGGAGTCGGCGCGGGGATATTATCGATGTGTTCCCGGTGTCGGCTGAGTTGCCGGTGCGTTTGGAATGGTTCGGGGATGAACTGGATCAGATGCGGGAGTTCGATCCGGCGACGCAGCGATCGCTTGATAAGATTGAGCGGCTGGTGTTGACTCCGACTGATTTTAGTCCGATTGTTCGGGCGGCGTTAGAAGATACGAACCGCCAAAACGCCAAGGTCGCGAAGGAAGAGAGGGAAGAGAGGGAAGAAGAACCAGAGAAGAGTACGCGGCGGTTGTTGGGGGTGGCTTTTGAGAAACCGGCTTCTTTGTTGGATTATTTGCCGGAAAATACGCTGATTGCGATTGATGAGCCGGAGCAATGTCGCGCCCATAGCGATCGCTGGGTGGAACACGCTGAAGAACAATGGGCAATTGCGAATAGGAAGGAGGAATTACCCAAAATTCACCGCAATTTTGATGAATCTTTAGCGGCGGCGGAACGCTTTAAGCGGCTGTATTTATCAGAATTGGTTGAGTCCTCAGTCCTCAATCCTCAGTCCTCCGCACTCAATCTGGCTAGTCGTCCGGTTCCGGTAACGCCGCATCAGTTTGCTAAAATTGCGGAAACTTTGCGAAACGAGCGCGATCGCAGTTTCTCGATCTGGATCGTTTCTGCACAGCCTTCCCGTTCTGTATCGTTGCTCCAAGAACACGATTGTCCGGCGCAATTTGTCCCCAATCCCCACGATTATCCGGCGATTGACAAGTTGCAAATCCAAAAGACGCCGGTGGCGGTAAAATACTCCGGGATCGCGGAACTGGAAGGATTTATCCTACCGACTTTCCGGTTGGTGGTGGTGACAGACAGGGAGTTTTTCGGACAGCATTCTCTGGCAAGTCCCAGCTATATCCGCAAGCGTCGTCGGGCGGCGTCTAAGCAAGTCGATCCCAACAAGTTGCGCCCCGGTGATTATGTGGTTCACAGAAATCACGGGGTTGGTAAGTTTCTCAGGCTGGAAAGTCTGACGGTTAATAACGAAACCCGCGAGTATTTGGTAGTGCAGTATGCGGATGGTTTGCTGCGAGTGGTAGCAGATCAGGTGGGTGCGATGTCTCGGTTTCGTGCCACGGAAGGGAAACCGCCGGAACTCAATAGAATGTCCGGGAAGGCGTGGGAATCGACTAAGAATAAAGTCCGCAAGGCGATTAAGAAATTGGCGGTGGACTTGCTGAAGTTGTATGCTCAGCGATCGCAACAACAAGGTTTCGTTTATCCACCGGATTCGCCGTGGCAAGAAGAATTAGAAGATTCTTTCCCCTATCAACCGACGCCGGATCAGTTGAAGGCGGTGCAGGATGTGAAGCGGGAAATGGAAAGCGATCGCCCGATGGATCGGTTGGTGTGCGGGGATGTCGGTTTCGGCAAGACGGAAGTCGCCATCCGCGCCATATTTAAAGCGATTACCGCCGGGAAGCAAGTTGCCTTCCTCGCCCCAACGACGATTCTGACTCAACAGCACTACCACACCCTAAAAGAGCGTTTCGCCCCCTACCCAATTGAGGTGGGTTTACTCAACCGCTTCCGCAGTGCTGAGGAACGCCGCAATATTATCAAACGACTGGCAACGGGTGAATTAGATGTCGTCGTTGGCACTCACCAACTCTTAAGTAAGGAAATTCGTTTCCGCGATTTAGGGTTGTTGGTGGTGGATGAAGAACAGCGATTTGGCGTTAACCAGAAGGAAAAAATCAAATCTCTGAGAACGCAGTTGGATGTGCTGACTCTTTCCGCCACCCCGATTCCCCGAACCCTTTATATGTCATTGTCGGGAATCCGCGAAATGAGTTTGATTACTACGCCGCCACCGTCTCGGCGTCCGATTAAAACTCACCTGGCATCATACGATCCCTAAGCGATTCGCACGGCGATTCGCCAAGAACTCGACCGGGGGGGACAGGTGTTTTATGTCGTCCCGCGAGTCGAGGGAATTGAAGAAACGGCTACAAAGCTGCGAGAAATGGTGCCAGGAACCAGACTAGCGATCGCTCACGGTCAATTAGACGAATCTGAGTTAGAAGCGACGATGCTTGCCTTCAGCGCTGGCGAAGCGGATATCCTTGTCTGTACCACGATTATTGAATCCGGCTTAGATATCCCCAGAGTCAACACGATCCTGATTGAAGATGCCCATAAATTTGGTCTATCCCAGCTATACCAATTGCGCGGACGGGTGGGACGTGCTGGCATCCAAGCTCACGCATGGCTATTTTATCCCAAGCACAAGGCGCTCTCAGATGCCGCACGGCAACGGTTACGAGCCATTCAGGAATTCACCCAATTGGGTTCTGGCTATCAACTTGCCACGCGCGATATGGAAATTCGGGGCGTCGGTAACTTATTGGGTGCGGAACAATCGGGACAGATGGATGCCATTGGTTTCGATCTTTATATGGAAATGTTGGAGGAAGCGATTCGCGAAATTCGCGGACAGGAAATTCCCCAAGTTGACGATACGCAGATTGACTTGCAGCTGACGGCGTTTATCCCCGCGGACTACATCACCGATTTGGATCAAAAGATGAGCGCTTACCGTGCAGTGGCTGCGGCGAATTCTAAGGAAGAATTAGTGAGTATTGCCGCAGAATGGAGCGATCGCTACGGGAGTATCCCTAAATCAGCAACTCAGTTGCTGCGGGTAATGGAACTGAAACAACTGGCGAAAAAACTCGGCTTCAGCCGGATTAAACCAGAAAGCAAACAACACGTTATCCTAGAGACACCGATGGAGGAACCCGCCTGGAACCTGCTCAAAGATAATCTGCCAGAACACCTGAAAACTCGCTTTGTCTACACCTCCGGTAAAGTCACCGTTCGTGGTTTGGGCGTCTTGCCTGCCGAGCAGCAGACGGAACATCTGATTACTTGGTTGGGTAAGATGCAAGGGGCACTCCCAGAACCAGCACTCGTCTAATTTACATATCAGTACTGACAGCTCGGTTTGCAGCGTCGAAGAGTTGAAATTTGTCTTTAAGTTTGTCTGCTATTAGATCGGGCAAATCGGTAGTGTCAAAACCTCTTCCTGTCTCCCTGCAAATTTTTTGTTATTTTTGCTACCAATCCTCTATCAATCTCAGGAAAGATAATGAACAAATTGCACTCAAAAAAATTACCTCGTTGGGTACTTCCGCTTTGACTGAATACTTAGTTTTAATGTAATTAATGAATGCAGTACAGCCAAGCTAACTCTGTAATTCTCCTAGATCAGAATTATCGGGACATTTGTTTAACTTATCTAATTCTGTTCTTCTGAAATTGGCTTGGGCTAGCATTTCATGATTTTAATCAGTCGAGAAATAAACTAAATTCAGTCTCTAAGCAATCCCAGCTTAGGTATTTCGACGTGGCATTTGTTTAATTGGTGATTATTTCATCAAATCTTTAAAAATCCTGATAGAATTTGTTCGTAGTTTTATGAAACATTTCTTTAGGGTTTGTATCTTGGAAATAGGGATGAGCAAATACTCAAGCAATTGGAAAACACAAGGGTGAACCTAATGAGTATGATCTGCACAGACAAACAGCCGAATACCCTAGAAAGTATTGCACTCGCTTCAGCAGAAAGCGTACAAGCAGCTAAAGTCGTTCGCTCGCCTAAAAAGCAGCAATTCGATATCCTGCGCCCACTCCGTCAATGGCTGGACGGAATTGCGATTTCTGACCGTCAGATGGCTGAGCTTCTCGCAAAGGCGATTCCGGCACAGTGCCCCTTTGAGCGTGATATCAAGCTATTTGGTCACAAAGTAGGACATATTCCTCCGTTGTGCAAACTGAATCCGTTTTATGACCAACTGGTAGGATTGCGTTTTCGGGCGCTTTGTTATCTAGTCGATCAATGTGGTGTGGATATCCAGTCCTACATCTAGAAAAAACTAGAGCAAATTGTGCTAAGGCAAGCATACGCTTTCTGGCGATCGCCAGATGACGGTAAAGGTAAAGGTTCAGCATCAGCCGAGTCAATCGCATCTCACCCAGTTGGGCGTCTCCGCTAGACCCATTTGGATGAAAGAAGTTTCCGAATTTTCCTAAACCTACGACGATCCGGAAACTTGCTAGTTTTTAGAAGAGGATGTCACTGTAACGCCGGAAGATGGAAGGCTAGTGCAAAAGGCCAAAGGCGACTTGAGTAACTCCCGCCAGGATGCCTTGCACTTGCAAGATGAAAGATTTTAGCCAGGTAACGCTGCCAACTGCAACTCAATTTCATCGGGATTGAGCTTCTGACCAATAAAGACTAACTGAGTTTGCCGGGTTTCCTGTGGTTGCCAAGGACGGTCATAAAATTGATCGAATCTCGTTCCCACTCCTTGCAATACCAGCCGCATCGCTTTGTTGGGAACTGCCACAAATCCCTTGATTCGATAAATTTCCTGTTGTTGCACCAACGCTTCCAACTGTTCTTGCAGCTTCTGGGGATCGAAAGTACGGTTTAAAATCACCTGAGTTGAGGTAATTTCTTCGTCGTGATCGTGGTCTTCTTCAGTGTCGTGATGACTGGGACGATTATCTAAGTTGTCTTCTACGGCACTCTGGAAGCCCAGGAGAACCTCCGGATCTAATTTTCCGCGATCGCTCGGTACCATCTTGACAGCACGAGACAGTTCTCGTTCAACCAACTTCACGACCTCAGCTTGCTGCGTAGCATTCACCAGATCGGTTTTATTCAACACCACCAAATCGGCACACGCCAGCTGATCTTCAAAAAGTTCTTGCAATGGGGTTTCGTGTTCCAGATTAAGATCTTCCTGGCGCTGTGCGTCCACCGCTTCGGGATCGCTGGCAAAGGTTCCCGCCGCCACCGCTTCGCAATCCACGACGGTAATCACAGCATCTACCGTTGCTGCGTTGCGAATTTCAGGCCAGCGAAATGCCTTGACCAGCGGCTTTGGTAACGCCAATCCCGATGTCTCCACTAAAATGCAGTCGAGACTATCTCTGCGCTTCAGCAGTTCTAGCATCGTCGGCAAAAATTCTTCCTGAACCGTACAGCACAAGCAACCATTGGTTAATTCAACAATGTTGCTGGTGCTGTCGGCTTCTTCTTCTGGACAGTAGCCACAAGAACGCAGCAATTCGCCATCAATCCCCAGTTCGCCAAACTCGTTGACTAAAACAGCGATGCGGCGTCCTTGATTGTTCTGTAGCAGGTGGCGAATCAGAGTTGTTTTACCACTCCCTAAAAATCCGGTGATAACAGTGACGGGAATTTTGGTAGCCATTGTTTGAAAAGTGTTGAGTTTTGAGTTTTGAATTAATCATTCAGTACCAAGGCAGCAAGGGTGTATCTCC
Organism: Trichocoleus sp. ST-U1; assembly: GCF_039961835.1. Taxonomy (NCBI): domain Bacteria; kingdom Bacillati; phylum Cyanobacteriota; class Cyanophyceae; order Leptolyngbyales; family Trichocoleusaceae; genus Trichocoleus; species Trichocoleus sp. ST-U1. Next base: position 4,337 of record NZ_JAMPJZ010000107.1, on the reverse strand, counting down.
GTTTCTTTACAAGTGCCTTGTATACACGATTGACTATTCTAGGCTGAAAGCTGAAATTTAGGTGGATGGCGCGCTCGCATCTAAATTCTGGATGTCTTTCCCTGTAAGAATCTCATTATTAGATAAATATTAAAACTAAATGCTTGAACCCCTTGTGTAGCAGCTATTTCAAAAATAAGAGACGTTTTCCGTACTACCTTGACAGGCAATCGGCTGGCTCTTTTGGCGACGTGAGTCTATTAACAACAAATAAAATACAGTTATCTCCATCAGCCGGTGCAAGGTGAGTGCATTCCCCTTCACAGGCTTAAAGATAGTTGATGGCGAATACAGGTGGCTCTATATTAGCTCCAGCTTTTTCCCTCAGCATTCAGTAAGCGATCGCTCCAATTCTAAATACTCGCTTTTAGCCGCTTGCCGCCTATGTTTCATCATCACCACTTCTCCTGCACCGCTGGTACAGAAGCGTCATTCAAGCCAATGATTTTTACTTGTTTTCACGAAAAAATGTTGAAAATTTGTATACATAGCTACTTAATTTTTTAATTCAAAGAAAGATATTGAGGTTATTATTTTTACTTATTTTGATGAGAAAATATTAATATTCATGCACATGAATACTCAATCCATTTATCTAAAGATATTATTGAAAAAATTCCTGACACTGGCACGTAGAGGTCAATAATTTATGGCTTACGAACGAGTCTCCAAACGCTCCTCTGGGAATTCTCACATCCATAAAAAAGATTCTCGCTGGACTACCCCTGCGATGCCAGTGCAAGCTAAACCAGTTTCTGCGTCGCCACAAGAGCAGGAACTACCAAGTTACACTCCACTACCCGCTAATTGGGCGACTAATAATAACTTGATGCGGAGTCTGTCAGGGGCGGGAGTAGTCCAGCGTCAGGAAGAGTTGGGCAAAGAGGAGCTAGAACCGATTCAGGCGAAACTTACCATTGGTCAGCCCGGAGATAAATATGAGCAGGAAGCTGACCAAACATCACAGCAAGTCGTAAATCAGATTAACGCACCAGTTTCCCAGCAATCATCTCAAGGTGAGACTCTCCAGCGTGAGGAGATGCCCGAAGATGAAGAACTTCAGATGAAACCCGCATCCGGTACTCTCCAGCGTGAGGAGATGCCTGAAGATGAAGATGAAGAACTTCAGATGAAACCCGCATCTAGCACTCTCCAGCGTGAGGAGATGCCCGAAGATGAAGAACTTCAGATGCAGCGTAAATCAGATAGCAACCCAATGGCGGCTACACCTGACTTGGAAGCATCTATTCAACAAGCTAAAGGTGGTGGGCAACCGCTTGCAGACAATATCCGAGAACCGATGGAACAGGCATTTGGGGCTGACTTCAGTGGCGTCAACATCCATACAGATGCTCAATCTGACCAACTGAATCAATCCATTCAGGCGAAGGCGTTTACGACAGGTCAAGATGTTTTCTTTCGGCAAGGGGCATACGATCCTGGAAGCCGCGGGGGTCAGGAGTTAATTGCTCATGAGTTGACTCATGTGGTGCAGCAGTCTGGCAGCAGTTTGGAATTCAACCAAAAAGACAGTTCAGAAATCCAGCGCCAGGAAGCATCGGGTGAACAGGAGATGGAACCAGTTCAGCGATCGCCTCATGGAGTTCCTCAAGTTCAAGCTGATCTGGAAAATCAATTGAATAGCAGTAAGGATACACAAAGTCCGCTGTTGAATGCCAATGATGCTTTGACTACCCACGGACTGACCCATATCGTGCAGCAGACCGGCACCTCATCTACTCTTCAACGAGAGTACGATACATCTGCACATCTACCAACTTCAGCTAGTCTGACCACTGATTTTCAGTCCAAAAAACAAATGGGGCGGGCGAAATTCTGGCGCTTGGGTAAGGCAAATGCTGACCTTGAAAAAGTTTTTGGAGCTTTAAATGAGTACCAGGGGTATTTAAATGGGTACGAAATTATTGGCCCTACTGATTTTGAACTAGAAAACCAGGTAGAGAATTTGCAACGCAGTCTCAGGGGCGTGATTTCAACCAGTGAGCGTTATGCTCGCAAACGCCCTAGTGGGAAGAAAACTCCCCAGATCAAGGAGCTAGGAATTCTAGCAACCGACATATTAAAAAAGCTGACTGTAATCGGCAGCAACCCCACTAAATATCTAGGGCTGGCATGGAAAAAAATGCTGGTGGTGAGTGGTGGCGACTTAACCGAGTTTCAACAGAAGATTGACCTTGTAGCCAATCACGTAAGCGAATTTGAAGCTGATGAGACTGCAATTAACCAAGGCGTAAAACAACTAGACCCTGAAATAGCCGCAGCGATCGAAAAAACCAATAAAGGAATTAAAACAGGTAAAAATGAACAGGGTGAACCTGTAGACATTAGACAAATCGGAGGTATTGCACATCACGAGAAGGGAGCTTTATCAGGTTCGTATCTAGTCCCCGATGGGTTCTTCAAACCGTTCTCCCAATCTCCTGTTAGAAACAATGCAGGGCTGGCAGCAGGCTATCAGAATTTTCGGGAAGTGCTTGCTTATAAGATATCTAAGTATATTGAAGGCTTATTTAAGGAGCTTGGGATTGATCGAGATCTCGGCGTTGCAAAAACGGGTTTTGCCGCCTTGAGCAGTGAAAAATTCGCCGAGGGAGGCAAAAGTTGGAATGCGAAAATGGCGAAAAACGGAGCAAAAGCAGTCCCTAAAGCAGAAATGCCAGAACAAGTTGGCATTTGGCAAGAGCGGTTAGATATTAGTGAAGGAGCCTTTGCGAGAAATATTGATTTAGAGCATGTCGATCCTCTAAAAACTCAAAGGCAAGTTCAGCAAATTGCGTTTTTTGACTTAATGACTGGCAATTACGATCGACACGGTGGTAACTTAGCCTTTGACAGAGCCGGTAATCTGCGACCCATTGATCATGGAGAGATCCTGCCTAATTTTGACCTGTATGAGGAGCATAATTGTGAAAAAAAAGAAGGGGAAGGTGGCATAGAAAGCAAGTTTGCCTGGTCTAGAACAGGCGCTTCGCGGAAAATTTTTTCGGATGATTTTCGATACCTTGTTGAGGCGATAGATCCAGGAAAAGTAATTTCAGATTTGAAGAAGATCGCTGCACAAACTAGTTTGGCACTGGGGGTAGAAAAGCTCACCCATAGAGTGATTAGTGAAGAGTCTTGGCAGATCATGCATCTACACTTAGTGGCTCTTAAGGAAGGGATTATGGCAGGGCTTTCGCCGCAACAATTAGCTATAATTTTCGCAAAGGGTTATTCTGCAACTAGAGACGAACAGGGCGAGATGTATCAAACTATGGTTAAACTCAATAAAAATCATGGTATTGAGCGCAAAAATCGCACCCAAAGCAATGAGTTTACACAGAAAGAACTTGAGGAAGCTGAGGAAAAAGTAAAACAAGCCATTCAAAATGGAAAAAAACGCCTTCGTCCAGATAATCAGCCAGATCCTAACGCTAAGGATTAATTATGGAACCGATTTTTGAAACGATTGTTGCGTTTTTTCAGAAGGATGGATGGCAGGTTGAACCAGACTTTAATGACTGGAGTTTAATGACGAACTTCCAAGGAGCGCATGGACAATGGCGTTGCTACGGAGTACTTCAAGAATCACCGAAGCAGTTTGTATTTTACTCAATCTGTCCGATCATAGTAGCAAGTGAAAATCGTCTCGCTATGGCTGATTTTTTAACTAGAGCGAACTACAATTTGCTCGTGGGCAACTTTGAGATGGATTTTGAAGATGGCGAAATTCGTTATAAAACTAGCATTAATTTTGAGGGGAGCCAATTAGATCATGCCTTATTGAAGCAGTTGGCTTATATCAACGTGGTGATGATGAATCAATACCTGCCAGGAATCATAGCCGTTCTTAATGACAACGTGCCCCCCGCTGATGCAATTTCTCAAATCGAACGGCAAACCGTGAACTTGTAAACCAAGAGAAATTTATTGCAAAAACTACTCTTGTAAATTTTCCATCGCACCATGCTCATGAATTGGTGATGCTCTGAAGAGTAGGAGGCGTTACTAAATTAAAGTATGATTATGTTAAATAAAAATTTGCAAAGAAGAATTAACCAAGGACTTTTTGGATAAGTTATAAGTCACTGGGTGAAGATAAACGCAACTCACACTCGTGCTTCGTAGTTCATAGTTCGCAAGTAATTTTCTATTCCTCGATGAACTATGAACCGTTTCATTACTTAACGTGAGTTCGGGATAAGGAGGGGTGGAACAGATACAGTTGAAAGTACCTAATTCTCAACGCATCTCACCACCCCATGCTTAGTTTAGAATCCTTGTTTTGTCATGTCGAT
>NZ_JAMPJZ010000106.1:0-15763 GCF_039961835.1 Trichocoleus sp. ST-U1 | reverse complement strand
TGAGTTTCTCGGCTTAAATCTCTAATAAATCTCATAAGTCTCTTGTTTTCTTGACTTTTGTTTTAGCTTATTCTACTTTTTATTATGTGTAATTTATTTTACATAAGCACTTATTAAATTACTATCATTAAGTAGTGATTTTGAATGGGATGACCTTAAATTATTTGAGCGAGAAGCGGAAACTTTAAAAAAACTCAGCCATCCCTCAATTCCTCGTTATTTAGATTACTTCGATGTAAATTTACAAAACCTAAAAGGATTTGCTCTAGTACAAACCTATATCCCTGCAAAAACTCTAGAGCAATATTTACAAGCAGGTCGAACTTTCACTGAAGAAGAAGTAAAAAAAATAGCTCTATCTATTTTAGAAATTTTGATTTACTTGCACGAACAAAAACCACCTGTCATTCATCGCGATATCAAGCCAAGTAATATTTTATTAACCGATAGGTCTGGTAATAGTGTTGGTAACGTTTATTTAGTCGATTTTGGCTCTGTGCAAACTATTTCTGACAGCAAAGGTGGAACAATGACTATAGTAGGAACCTATGGCTATATGCCACCCGAACAATTTGGCGGACGCACTGTTGCTAGTTCTGATCTTTATGGTTTAGGTGCTACTTTAATTTATTTAGTAACCGGAACCCATCCCGCAGATTTACCACAAAAGGATTTTCGCATTCAATTTAGGCAAAAAGCTAATCTTACCCCAAGCTTTACCAACTGGTTGCAGCAGATGACGGAACCAAGGTTGGAAGAGCGTCTGGATTCTGCAAAGCTAGCGCTACAATCGCTTAATGAACCACGGTTAAATCTCATTTGTAAGGGTGTTAAAAAGCCATTCGGAAGTAAAATTAAATTAACCAAAAACATACATAGTATAGAAATTTTTATTCCTCCATCTGGCTTTTTTGACTTAATCAAAGCTGGGGCTAGTATGTTTTTTCTTACTCCAATTATTTGGGGATTAAGCTGGTTTTTAACTTTTCAGATTTTTTCTGTTGGTTTGGTAACTATATTGTTCCTACTCTTCTTCTGGCTACCATTAATGTTTCTAAGTTTATGGATATTAATTTTTTGGGTATGTTTCCCATATTCACTTATCGACTCTTTATTGGGGAAACGACGATTGCGTATAGAATCAGAGCTGATTTACTTCACCCATGAGTTGTTAGGATTTGAGTTTGAGTCTTTTCTCGCAATCAAAAATATTACTAAATTAATTTATAATCCAGGCGAATTTATTAATAAAGACAGAGAGCAATATCCAGATACTTTGGAAATCTGGGGTAAAAACCAAAAAATAAAAATTAGTAGCAGTATCAAATCAAATGTAGAAAAAGAATGGATAGCCCATGAATTAAGTGACTGGTTAAATGTACCAATTACACAAAATTAGCTGAGTTTTCGGGTTGAAGGAATTTCAAATATACAACGGTTATTAAACTTAAATAAATACTGCAAATCTTTTCTAATTTACTATAGGACAAGGTATATATAAAATTAATCCATATAAATTAAAACAGCAGCTACCGGAACAATAGAAAGGCCAGTAATTCCTCTGAATTAACTAGTTGCATAACCTGCTACGCCAGATAGGAGTAGTAATTCCCCATGCTAGGAGAAGAATAGATATTTTGCGATCGCAATTAGGCGATCGCAACCCTTGGGGTTATGCGAGAGCATTACGGGGAACGGGAACGCCTTCGGAGTCAGCTTCACGCTACTTTCATTCCAGCGCAACGCCTGCAAGAAATCTGAGTGACACTGAATGACAAACAGTGCTAGCTATTCCAGCGAGAAGTGACTGTCTCGAAAATAGTCCAGAGTCCGGAGTCGAAGAAAAATCTTTATACGTTCGTTATAAACGTATTTCATGGGTATCTATCTTGTAAAACCTCTCCTATCCTGCGATTCCCAAGGATTTCGACATTTTTGTCTTCGTTGCGTCCTTCATCTATTGCATAAGTGCTGATGCTCCAAAGATATATATTCTGCGAGCGCACAGCCTTGTATATAAAACTCGCATTGCTGTGTGTTCAACGGAGAAGCATCAACTCATCGTTTATTGGGTGTTGAAAGGTAGAACCAAGGAGCCAACGATGCAGAAAAATAAGTTGCAAATTCTGCACTGCAATTGCGGAATGCTTTATGTCAGTAAAGGTCGAGCTTTAGGAAACAAAATGACTTGTTCTAAATGCGGTCGAACTCCTCAGATAGAACAACTCAAATTAGCATCATTTTCTTCAAAAACTATCCCCAGTCGCTCTACTCTTCTGAGGAATTACAACCAATTTTCAGCAATTTTTTTGACCAGACGCATTGTTTTAGCAGCAGTATCTATTGCCAGCTTGCTAGGGATGATGATTTATCTTCCTAGAACGCAACCTCCAGGAACGCAGCTATCTACTGTACCAGTCTCTTTAAAGTCTGCACGAAAACCAAGCCCAAACCGTCCTCCTGTTTCTCTTCCAAACGGCACTGATATTATCCCACCTCAAGATTTGCAGGGATTTGGGAAGCTAAAAATTATTAATGGAACGACCCGCGATGCGGCTGTAAAACTTGTAGATAGCGTCTCTGGGAAGACGCGCCGTTTTGTGTACGTTCAGGCTAATCGAGAAACGAACATTGTAAATATTAGCCCTTGTAACTGTCGCTTAAAGTTCAGTATGGGAATAGATTGGGAGCAAAAAAAACAAAAGTTTTTGCAGAACCCTTCGTTCTCGGAATTCAGCAAACCCTTAGATTTTAAGGAAATTAAAAGAGAGGCGGGAGTAGAGTGGATGGAGTATCGGGCGACACTACATCCTGTACCTCACGGAAGCGCCCGAACAAGGCAAATTGATGAAAGGGATTTTGAAGAGAAATAGGTTGGTCAACAACCGTAAATTCGGCGCAATTCTCCTTAGAGACAACAGAAATGTTAAAAATGGAACCCTTGTTGAATCCTCATCATTTGGAATTCACATAGCCTTGCTGCAAAACTTGATCACCACACAGGAGCAATAATTTCCCATGCTAAGAGAAGAACAGATACTGCGCGATCGCTATCACATTCAATGCCAATTAGGACACAATTCTGGACGGCGTACCTTATTAGCGCAGGATTTACAAACCCAGGAACTTGTTGTGCTTAAGATTCTCACTTTTAACAGTGACTTCCGTTGGGAGGATTTAAAACTGTTTGAACGAGAAGCAGAAACCCTCAAATCTCTATCGCATCCGGCAATTCCCCGCTATCTTGATTCCTTTGAATTGCACTTACCCGATCGTCAGGGATTTGTACTCGTGCAAACTTATATTCCTGCAACGTCCTTGCAGGAATGGATTAAGCGCGGACGGACATTTAGCGAAGAAGAGGTAACACAAATCGCGAAAGCATTACTGAATGTATTGAGCTACTTGCACTCTGGCAACCCTCCGGTGATTCATCGGGATATTAAGCCAAGCAATATTTTATTAACTAGCGATCGCTCTGCTCATCAAGTTGGAGATATCTACTTAGTTGATTTTGGTTCGGTGCAAACGGCTGTCCGAGAAATCGGGACGATGACGATTGTCGGAACCTATGGTTATATGCCACCCGAACAATTTAGCGGACGTGCTTTTCCAGCCTCCGATCTCTATAGTTTAGGCGCAACATTAATCTACTTGGTGACAGGGAGACACCCCGCAGATTTGTTACAAGAAGATTTGCTTCTTCAGTTTGAACCCGTGCCGCATCTAGTTCCCAGCTTTGTGCAATGGCTCAAGCAAATGACTCATCCCAACCGCAAGCAGCGATTTAGTTCAGCTCAAGCAGCTCTCGCGACATTAGAGCAGCCTTCTCTTCTGCAACTCCCATCTGTTGCATCAGCGACATCAACTCCTCTAATACTGCAAAAACCTCATGACAGTAAAATTTCACTTCTCAAGAATGCAGAAGCTCTAGAGATATATCTACCTCCAGAAACTACTAATGCAGGAGCGGGTTGTTCAATTTCCTTTATCTTCTGTTATACGATTTTGTCGTTGATGGCGTTAATTGGCTCTTTGTTTAGTGGTAATGGGTTACTAATCTTGATCAGCTTATTTCTTTCAGGAATGGGTCTTTCTGGTCTGTGGCAATATTTTTTCGCAGCGAATGTCAATACCTACATCTATATCGATCGTCGGTCAATAAAGGTAACTCAAATAGCGTGGAAAATACGGCGGCTGGTTTTTCAGGCAAGTCGCCGTAACCTCTATAAATTGACTTACCTGAAGCGCCTCTATCGTCGCGATACTGAAGCAGGCATTACAGAGGTACCGCCAGAGTTAAAGATTTGGGCTACAGATGGAGTCAATTATACAGACGCTAGTTCTAGCTATCGTATCGGGCAATCGCTAAGTACAGACAGCGAAACCCGCTTCTTTGGCTATCTAAAAACAGAAGAACTTGATTGGTTAGCGCAAGAGTTAAGTAATTGGTTAGAGTTACCTATTACTAGAGAATAGGAGAAAAAAGTTTTTGAAATTACTACAAGTTACATAGTTTGTGGCAGCTTTTATAGATAGCAATCCTAAATGAGTCCTCAAGGTGAGATACCCGACTTCTTAAAGAAGTCGGGTATCGGAATTATAAGAGTGATTTATTGCGCCGACTATCTCACAATAATTGCCCAAAGACTCACAAATAGAGCGATCGCGCCCAGATGCTGAGGCAACAGCGCTCGGAAAGATTGACGAGCAATTTTTTGGGTTAATAGCATCGTCAACAGGAGTGAGAAAATTAGCGTTGTGCCTTGCAAAAATTCAATCACAGCCGGGTGTGCGACCAACACAGGCAATCCTTCACCGCTAAGACCGAAAGTTGCCATTGTTAGCGGCAAAATGCGTCCCGCTTCCCCTAAACCCAGCCGCCAATAGTGAGCTAAATTTGCCCCTAACACCAGCGGCAAATATCCATAAGCCAACTCTATAAACGAGCGAGGCTTTACGGAACCCTTAAAGAGTTTAATAGCGCTATAAGCTAAAAACGGCACAGTCGCAGGGACGATTAAAGCTACCAAGGAAAATCCGAAATGTTGCCAAAACTGGGTTAAATCCAGATGCAATCCCAAAGTTGATTGCAATTCCGGCAACCGATGGAGATAGACACCTCCTAATAGCAACATTAACAGTGCCACTTCAGAGCCTTGGGGGATATGAGTTGTCCACAATTCAATTCCTGGCGGACGCAAATTTAACTCTACCGAACGGTGGGGACAAGCTTTAAGACAGGTCATACACAAAACGCAGTCTTTGTTATCTTCCAACTGAGCTGGGTGAGAGTACAACGGACATCCGCCGGTTTCTAAGCCTTCCCCTTTTTGAGGGCCACCTTTGTAGCATTGATACGTGGTGCATTCTGCCGAACAAGTTCCCTGTTGCGCTCTGAGTTCAGTCATTGACAGCTTGGCAAAAAGCCCATTCATCCCCCCAATTGGACATAGATACCGACACCAAAACCGCCGCTCAAAAATTGCGGAGAAAATCATCGCCCCAGCGGTAATTAATAACAGCAAACAAGCGGATAGGTAGGCAGTATCTTCTAAATGCCAGAGTTCTTCCCACAGGTAAATGAGGACAAATAGCCCGAACAAAAACCATCCGCCCCACTTCTCGGCAGATTGTCGGGGCCAACGCTTCAGCGATCGCCCTGGAAAAAGCCACTGAGAAAGTTTTTGGGTGACTTCCCCATAAATCATGAAGGGACAAATAGAGCACCACAAGCGTCCGACAAACGGAAAACCGATCAATACCAAAGGCCACCACCACGCCCAAAATAGGTTTAGAGCTACATTTTCGGAGCGATGCTGGGGACCCAAAAATAATAAGGCGACGACAAGCGCAAAAGCACCCAAAGTAAAGCCGTAGTTAATCCGGTCGGGCCACCAAGAACTGCGGAGAAATCGCCGCAAGTCGGGATAGGCATTTAAAAGATTGACGCGAAATCGCTTTTTATGGGTTTCGGCTGACCAGAATACTTCTTCGGTGAGCAGATTCACACCGGCACATTGAACGAGTGCCCGTTCTACCAGACTTTGCAATTCTTTCAGGTTGCCGGGGAAATCATAGGCTTGTAAGCGGCGTATAGCTTCTGGAGCGACTTTGGGTTTGCGAGTGCCCTTGGCTCGGCAGAACAGGCGAATGTAGTATTCTACCTGGTCTTCAATGTCCGCTTTTCGCACCCGCAGCGGCGGCACTTTAATTAAATGACCGACTTGACGCTCAATTGTCGGTAGGTGTTTTTCCGCAATCATCATAATGCGGGCTTGACACGAGCGGCTTGGGGCTGGTGGGTCTTCCGAACGGCTAAGGGGGGTGTAGGTGTTGGTTTCTAATAATTGAGCCAGCTTCGGCGTTAACTCTGGGGGAAGTTCTTGGATGTTGTTGAGGACTAAAGTGCCTGTCCCCAGGGATTCAATTAGCCCTGGTTTGCCACTAGCACGACCAAATAGTTCTGCACCACTTGCTTGCAGCGTACTACAGTCTACTTTAACGATCGGTTCGCGCCGATAGGAAGAACCAAAGTGAACCAGAGCAGCGGTATTGTCTTTTTCTAGTCCCGGTTCCCCGAAAATCAAGACTGGACGCCTTGACTCAGCCGCCTCTTTGATTTGCTGGCGCAGCCGGACTGCATAGCGGCTTTTTCCCACCACCCCGCGTCTTGCCTTTGCTACCAGATAAGGGCGCAAGGCGGTTTGACGCTCTTGTTCGTAGTTCAGTTGAGACGATAGTTGAGCGAGTTCTTGAGCCAACCGCTGGGAGAAGGCTTGGGTAATTTCGGGATATTGGGCGACTATTTGCCGAAATTGCTCTGCGGGAATAAACCACAGCGTGCATTCGCTGAGTGTCTTGATAGTTCTTTGAGCCTGCTGGTCTAACAGTAGCTCTTGTAAGTGAATGGTGGCTCCAGGAAGAAAACTAATCACCCAGGCTAAACCTGTTTGGTTGGTGCGTTCGCGTAGCGTCTCTGAAAGAGAATCGCCTTCTAGTTGCCCTTGTTTGAGAATATAGAGTCCTTCGGGGGGCGTTTCCTCCGCCACTAAAGTCGTTTGCGCTGGTACGACTTTTTCTTCCAGAAGTTGCGCGATCGCTTCTAATACTTCTGCCGATAGTACACCCAGCGCTGTTCTCTCTTGTAGCCATGTCACCGTGTCTTTTGATGTCATGGTTGCCTTAAAAATAAATTTCGCTTTACATTTTAGCCATTTTTTATAAAAAATATTAATTAATTAAGTTGATTGCCAAGATTAAAACAACTGAGATGAGCGAGCTTGTCAATCTGTGGGTTCCCCTAGCCTTATTGGGTTTGATAGTCTTAGCGGCGATTTTCTTTAGCCGCAGCAGTAGCTAAGGAAAATTGTTATCAAAAAGAAAAGGTTAACTTTCGGGATCGGAGAAATTCGGAGGTTCGACAGGGGTTGAGGGAGTGTCAGTCACCATAACTTTTGTCGCTGCTTCGCTAGCAATTCCTTGGGTTTGAGTGGAAGGACGGCGGCGCGATCGTTTATAAGCAGCCCTCTCAGCTTTTTCGCGCTCGTAGGCAATCAGCCTGCCATAATACTCGTGCTTGCTCAAATTCATCGACAAGAAAATGTGCTGGCGAGTATTGCCAAAACCTTTGCGGCTAAAAAACTTCACGGCTGGGACATTCGCGGGATCGGTATCCACCAGCATGAACCGCACCCCATCTTCAATCATCCGTTCTACCAGCTTATCAACGAGCTTGTCCCCGACGCCTCGACGCTGAAAATTCGGATTCACACCCAGCCAAATAATGTATCCATAAGTCCAGGATGCTTTGCTAATCACGGTTCCCAAAATGAACCCTGCCAGTTGTTCGTCGATTTCAGCAACCAGACAGTATTCCGGATCGGTATTGTAAAGTCCAATCACCTCCCATTCATCCCAGGTGCGATATAAATAAGGGTACAAATTGCTTGTAAATACAGCTTCTCCCAAGTGGTAAACCGGGGCAAGATCGTCAATTTCAAGGTCGCGGATATAGATGGAAGAGTAGTTAGATGCAGGCTCGTTTTTATCAGGATTTGTCATAAATTTTGATTTTTTATTTTTTACAGGGAAACTTCCTGAATATTCGCTAAATTGGGTAGCCAATCTTGATGAGAGAAATTTTCTTCACTGGTAAGATGCGAAGTATTTGAAAAATTGCGATCGCGCTGACACCGAACCGCAAAGTTACAGTCAGGGCAACGATTAGCGGTTTCTGGAACTTGAGGGAAATCTTCTCCTTGCTGATAACGTTGCAAATAATCGGTTAGCTGCGTCAACAATTCTGTTAAATCCTTTTTTGTTTGTTCGTGTTGAGCGGTATTATAAGTAAATTTGAGGCTTTCTGGTTGAGGCTGAGACTGAACAAACCAGTAAGTCATAGAAATCTGTTCTGGCAAATAATCGCTAGTTTCTGCCAAAACATAAAGATACAAGCGAGTCTGCCAATCTTTTTCTAACCAACGCCGGTTTTTTGGTTGAGGATAAGTTTTCCAATCCAAAATTTGAGCAGATTGGGTGTCTTCAATGAACAAATCATAGATGACTGTCAATAAATATCCCTGAAAATTCAGCGTACGACAATGTTCGCTTTGGCGGAATGTTTTCGGATTGGATATCAAAATTTCTGGTGCTGCATCCACCAATGCCGTCACCCAACGATGCAATTGGGCGTCCTCTTGCACCAAAGATTCTACCGGCAATCCCAGTTCTCGCTGCTGCATCAATAAGTGAAAGCGACTGCCCCAATTTTGCCGTTCTAGTTGTTCTGGATTGGTGGGTGAACTCAGTTTATCTAAGTATATTTGTTGAAACTTTCGAGGACAAGTTTGTAGTAGATTCAGTTGTCCTTGGGACAAGCGGAAGAGAATTTCTTGTGTTGATTTCATCTGATTAATTGCTAATGGCTAATGATTTTTAGTTAAGTAGATATCATTTATCTGTAGCAATCATAAGTAATTTGTGAAATTCTTTTTATTTTTTCTTCCTCCCTTTTTCTTTGCGTCCTTTGCGTTCTTGGCGGTTCGTAAAAAAAAAGACTGTATATCCCTGTCTTACAGGACTTTTTCTTCTTAATGGTTAATTACTATTAGCTATTAGAGGATGTCTGGAAAGTCATATTCGAGACGCTTAAACGGTAGAAATCTCCCTAAATTCCCCTTAAAAAGGGAGACTTTGAAAAATCCTCTCCCCTTTTTTCTAGCGTAGCGGCGCGATAGCGCAGGGGCTAGGAGGGATCGAAGCAACTTTTGACACCTCTCAGACATCCTATTAGCCATTAACCTAAGCTTTTGTTAACACAAACACGCTGCCTTCATTGCCTCGGCCTATCCGCAAATCCTCATCTAGATAAGTAGTATCCAGCCAACCTTGCTGGTTGCTGCTGTCGATACCAAAATCCAAAGCTGGAAATCGCTGACCGCTTTCAATTTGCCGAATAAATTCTGAAGGCGACTGATAGTTAATGAGACGCTGTAAACCAGAAATAGAACGCTCAAATTTTACCAATACACGACGTTCAGAAACTGGTTCAAACCGAGCAGCAACGCTAACAAATCCTTCCAAATAGGGTAAGCCATAAACTTCAGCAATATTGTAAACTTTGGCGTCTTTGGCTCGAATGCATTGATAGATTTGACCAAGTTTGAGAAATGGCAGTTGGTCAATGGTTAATAAACCGCGACTGGTGGTGTAAAGTAGTCGCCAATTGCCATCTAGTAGGTCAGTTGCCTCAACCGGACGGGGAGTAGGGTTGAGGTCTTCCAATCGGGCAACCGCTGAGAGAATCGCTATTTTGTCGGTTTCGGTTGCTAGCAGTCCGCGATTTTGAGAAGCGATCGCTTCCAACAGTGCTGCTTTCCTCATTTCCTCCTAGACCTCTCTTGTGGGTGACTTCTCTACCCCCAGCTTAACTTTTGTTCAATACGCAGATGGCATCAGCGACCAGTTGATAAGTTTGATAACAACTCCCTTGACACGCAATAATCTCCACGCCAGCGATCGCGTTTCTGGGAGTGGTAAACTCAATATGTCTAGTTAGCTCCCAATCCGAAATCCTCAAATATGTCAAATATGTACAACCCGTCTCTGCGTGAAGAACCTCGTCACCAGCTGGCTGGTCTGATTCCGTTACAACAAGAACCATCGATTCTCGACTGGCTGGAATCCACAGGACGCTTGTTGGCGCGGGATGTTCAAGCGGAAGATAGTTTCCGCGATGGTGATGCAGAAATCTCCGATCTGATGGCACCGGATGATGTTTACGATGATCTCGAAGACGATGATGAAATCATCGATGTAGACGAAGATTAGTCAGACGAAAAGAATTCAGCACTCAGGCGTCAGAGTAAATTCTGGATTCTGAAATTCTGAATTCTGGTGTGAGAAGTGAACGAAAAATTTGTGGACGCTAAATTATTTTCTGGTCGGTCGTTCAACCCCTCAGGAACTAGCCTGCTAGCGTTACTGGCAGTTGGGCTTTCCCTAGGGACGATATTATTCGATCTGCAAGCAGGTGTCTTCCCATCGGTAGGCATCTCGATGACGTTTCCCCTGTGGCTTTGCGCCTTGGTGACAGCTCTTTTAGGATATTGGGCAGTCCCCTTCCTGCAAGCCCTAAAAGCGGGTCAATTTATTCGGGAGGATGGACCCCAAGCGCATTTACAAAAAGCAGGCACTCCGACAATGGGCGGGGTGTTTTTTGTGCCAGTCGGGGTAATCGTCGCCTTGGTGTGGTCTGGATTGGCTGTAGGCATACAAGGATTATTCCCCGTACTTGCCGTATCAATCGTAACTTTAGCCTACGGTGCGATTGGCTGGGTTGACGATTGGCAAGTGATTAGACGCCGGTCGAATAAAGGCATCTCGCCCCGGATGAAACTGATTTTGCAGATTGGGGTGGGTGTTCTGTTTTCTTTGTGGCTGGTCTGGCATCAACCAGCCAGTATCACCACGATTGCCTTGCCTTTTGGTTTAGCGATTCCTTTGGGGTTACTGTTCTGGCCCTTAGCAGTATTTGTGCTAGTGGCGGAAAGTAATGCGACGAACCTCACGGATGGAGTCGATGGACTAGCAGCGGGAACGGGCGCGATCGCTCTTTTGGGACTCGGTGCCATTGTTGCTCCCGTGTCGCCAAGTTTAATGATTTTTTGCGCCTGCATGAGTGGCAGCTACCTAGGCTTTTTGGTTCACAACCGCAACAAAGCCCGCGTCTTTATGGGCGATACGGGTTCGATGGCGCTGGGAGGCGCACTGACAGCAGTCGGACTTCTGACGAACAATCTCTGGGCGCTGTTTATCCTCAGCGGTATTTTCTTCGTGGAATCGCTCTCAGTGATGGCGCAGGTGGGCTACTATAAAGCCACCAAAGGCCCGGATGGGATCGGCAAGCGTTTATTTAAAATGGCACCGATTCACCACCATTTAGAACTGAGTGGCTGGAGTGAAACCCAAGTAGTTGCCGCCTTTTATCTGATTAACGGGATCTTGGCTTTGTTGTGTCTTGTACTTCGTTAGTTAAATAGACTTAACTCAGCTACAAGTGAGCAAGCGTTAATTTTTAATCAATCAAGGTCTGCGATCGCTTGTTTTACTGAACAAACTGAGTCGGTAGCGATCGCACCTACTCCATGCGCCGACTTAAAGGCAAACAAACCCCAATTTCTAAGGCATCTGATAAGGCATCTGGAATTCAGGGGTTCAGAAATCTAGCAGAAAGACGATTCTTTTCCCTCTTCCTAATTGGGGAGGCAAGGGGAAGCACCTCTGTTAAACAGAAGACAATTTGAGCGGGTTTAATTTTATTATTGATGGTTGCATTTGGATAGTCCAGAAGTCCGAACAAATAGAGGTTCAAAAAGTTCGCTACATTAATTAAAAAACCAGCAGCAAGGGAACACATCTGTTAAAAAATACTGTTAAAAAACGTAGCGGCAAGGAAAGATAAATGACCGGAAAATTGTTACTGGTAGACGACGAACCCGGACTGCGCGAAGCAGTCAAAGAATATCTGCAAGACAGTGGTTTTACCGTTCAGGTTGCCAGTAATGCTGGTGACGCATGGCAGATGTTGCAGAAGAACCAGCCGGATTTAGTGATTTCAGATGTGATGATGCCCAAGGTGGATGGGTATCAATTCCTCAAGCAGCTGCGGGAAGATCCTCGCTTCAAAAATTTACCTGTAGTATTTTTAACGGCTAGAGGCATGACCAGCGATCGCATCCAAGGCTATCAAGCGGGGTGCGATGCGTATCTCCCGAAGCCCTTTGATCCAGAGGAATTGGAGGCAATTGTCAAAAACTTACTGGAACGTCGCACCACTCCAACTAGCACCACCGGCGGTAACGATATTGAGGACATCAAGCAACAAATTGCTGCCATCCGGGGGATGTTAGAAGATACAAATCGAATCCCCCAGTCGCCTTCCCATATCCGCATAGACTTAACGCCAAGAGAGCAGAGTGTTTTAGACTTGGTTGCGGAAGGATTGATGAATAAAGAAATTGCCCGACGCTTGGAAACCAGTGTCCGCAACGTTGAGAAGTATGTCAGCCGCTTGTTTAGCAAGACAGGGACGAATAGCCGCACCGAGTTAGTGCGCTATGCCCTTGAACACGGTTTGACTCGATAACTGTCCTCGCTCTCAAAACGTTTAGGGGAAGGGGCTTAGCCCGTTCCCTTACGTGTTTTTTTATCTATATCTGTGCTTGTCTTTAAGAGCGATCGCACTGGCGATTCTTAAGAACTGTTGCGTTTATTAAAGAAACTTGTGCTTTTCTCATTGATCCCTTAAGGTTGCTGGTATTCTTCATTTAATACAATTCAGAAATTAAAAGAAAACCACATGAAAGTTTCACAAGCGCCACATCTGGGTCAATCAGTTTCTCTAGCAATTCTTTTAGTATTGATGAGCGTCAGTGTTACCGTCCTGATGGTTATTCAAAGTGGAATCTAACTTTAAAAATAGCTAATTTTTGCTAATTTTACCTAAACAAAAGCCGCTCCGCAATGAGCGGCTTTTGTTTGGCTAAAAGTGACATGATATTCCTTTAGATGGAAGCGGAAAGTGATTAAATACGTAGGTATTTGTTAAATCAAAAGTTGTAGCTGCGGGTGCCACCCATTCGTTTGTAAAAATCAGCCGAATGGATTTTAAAAGGTGAAAGGGTTCACCATCGGTCGTAGCGTAGCAAAATAAATCATTGCTTCACTCACTTCTGGTATGCGAGTTCTATTTGTTTGTACTGGCAACACCTGTCGCAGCCCGATGGCACAAGCGCTATTTCAGAAAAAGATTCGGGAACTGAGGCAAAGGCAGCAAATCTTAGCCCAAACTGAGGTGCGTTCAGCTGGACTTTATAAATTTAAGGGGATACCCGTTTCGCCCCATACTCTAACGGTATTGGCAGAGTACGGAATTCAATATGACTGCGAACCGCAAGGGTTAAAGCCAGAACTCGTCGAATGGGCAGATTTAGTGCTGACGATGACAAAGTTTCATAAATATATTGCGATCGCGATCTATCCGGAGGCGCTCGACAAGACTTTCACGCTCAAAGAATTTGTCGGGGAACAAAATTCCTTAGATATTCGCGATCCCGTTGGCAAATCTTTATCCAGATATCGCCACTGCGCTCAGGAAATCGACTTGGCACTCAATCTTTTACAGCAGAAGTTAGTCCGCATCTCATCTGAAAGCAGCTTTGGTTCTTTTGCATTCCCCACGCCTCAACCCTTACCCCGCACCCTACCGCTGTTCAGGTGGCTGATTGGACTGATTCGGTTAACTCAGAAAACGCGCACTTGAGACATGACTTCATTTTTGAATATCCTTTGAAGGATTCGCTGAGTCCTTGTGACTGTTAATCTAAATAAATGTCTAGCAATCTTATTTGAGTTGTGATAAGGTCAGCGGTTTAAATCCTCGGCTTCTCTCTCAACGTCAGGGATCTCGCCTTCACGAATCATTTAGGACTGCTCTAAATGTGCTGCGCCGCCTTGAATTCGGACTTCTCATCTAATAACGATTCAGATAACACGATTCAGATAACAATGTTCAACTATTCCACCTTTACCGCAGCATTAGTGCGAGAGACGAAAGCCCGTGAAAATGCGCTACCGCTGATGGATGAAACCCGCGGCTCTCAGTTTTTTCTTTACTCTAATCCTACGGACAAAGTGTGTCTGTTCTTTCATGGGTTTACTGCCACTCCAGAACAATTTGTACCCATAGGAGAAGCTTTCTTTAAAGCAGGCTACAACGTCTTGATTCCTTTGCTGCCTGGACATGGAATTGCAGGCAATTGGGATGGAGATAACCCTCCTCCGCTTCCCGAAGAACAAGAAGTTTATCAACAGTTTGGGATTTACTGGCTACAACAAGCTCAAGCTTTGGGAAGAAAAGTGGTGGTGGGAGGGCTTTCTGGTGGTAGCACTTTAGCAGCTTGGCTATCCTTAGAACGCGCCGTACAAATTTATCGGGCTTTGCTGTTTGCCCCTTATTTGAGTGGTAGCCATAAAGTAGTCGATTTGTTTGTGCGGGTATTTAATATTTACTTTGAGTGGAAAACTGCACCAGGAGTCGCACATTTTGGCTATGACGGCTTTCTGATGCCATCCTTGCGACTGTTTTTAGACATGGGAAAAGATATCTTTGAGCGGGCAGAAACGAGTTACGCTGCGCCCATGTTGATTGTGTCGAGTGAAAGCGATCGCGCAGTCGGCGACGAAGAACATAAAGCTCTGTTTAAAGCCTTACTCCCCCAACAACCCAAGTGCTGGTATCACCGTTTTGACCAAACTCTGAATATTCAGCACAATATGATGACCGAAGCAGAGGGGAATCACTACGCAGACTTAGTCATCGCAGTGGCTAAAGCCTATGTCGAGAGCGATTTAACCTGGGGTGAAGTCGAGGAGATGCGCGATCGCTTGCAGCAGGGTGACTCCTTCCACAGGGTAGTGAATCAACTCCATCTGAGTCAACGGGTTTCTCCCGATCTATCTAGAATCATGCCATTGCTAGCTCTGGATTAAATAAAAGTCAGTTATTCGCCGCGCTTTGCAAGCGGCTCCACCTCCCCTCTGGAGCTTACCTAGAGCAGGGTGGTTTCATACAGCGGTAGAAAAATCAGAATACTTATTAAGAGTATCTAAACATCTACGGTTGAAAACAAGATGAATCTGATCGAGGACTTGCAAAAAATCCCAGACTATCGACACATTCGCGGACGCAGACATGAATTGTGGTTGGTACTGCTACTGATGTTACTGGGAGCTATGAGTGGGTATTGGGGCTACCGACCACTTGAAGATTTTACCGTTGTACACAGACAAAGGTTGATACAACTGTTCAGCCTTGAAGACACAATCAAGTTTCCTTCCTACTCAACATTCCGACGTGTTCTCAAAACACTCGATTTTCATCCATTAACGAACCTATTTAACACCTGGGCCGTAATTTTTGTACCGCCAAATTCTGGGGAAAGACTAGCAATTGATGGAAAAAGCATCCGTTGCACGCTTACAGATTATGCTGAGTTAAGTAGCTAGGATGATTTAAACCTAAAACGCTCTAACGTAAGTAGCTAGGATGATTTAAACCTAAAACGCTCTAACGTATATCCCCCTTGGGTAGTGGTGAATAGTAATGGTTAAGAGCGAAGGGAGGCGTTGTAATGATGCACAAAATACCAAATCGCACCAATGTGATTACTCAACTTCTTGGAGAAAGATAAGGTTTTAC
>NZ_JAMPJZ010000105.1:0-15904 GCF_039961835.1 Trichocoleus sp. ST-U1 | reverse complement strand
AAAGTCATTAGAGAATCACCTTGGCGCAATTTGGTACTTCATCCATCATTACAATGCATCATTACTTCTTTAGCACTACCCAACCGCGTAATGTAATCGGCGGTAATTTTATCGCGGCTCTAGTTAGCTTGACGATTTTGCATCTTTTTGGTGCGGAACCCTGGGCGATGGGAATGGCTGTGGCAACTGCTATTGGCATGATGCAGTTCACAGGGACATTGCATCCACCTTCGGGAGCTGTTGCATTAGTCGTAATGATGACGAAGGCACAGTGGCAGTTTCTGCTAACCCCGGCACTTGAAGGTTCTATTATTTTGGTACTCTGTGCAGTAGTTTTTAACAATCTTGCTCAAGACAGGACGTATCCTAAGCACTGGTTTTGAGCAGTCTGAATCTCTACATGAGTAGTGGTAGAAAGGGTCGGGTTAACTAAGGATCGGAGGTTGATTAACCTCCGATTTTTTGCGTAGGGGCTTTTCTTGTGCCATTCTTCTACTGTTTGACCCTGAGATAGCCTTCCCTAAGAAGGATCGTCTATAAATCAGCGCCGTCCCTCTGGCAGAGGATCTAGATGAAGGCGATCGCTAATATTTGTAGTGGGTTGTGGAAAGTCTGGGTTAGGTGAAATAGCACTTTACTTACTTCTGCTGGGTTGAGTAGTTTGGAGACTTGAAGCTATGCGCTGGGAATTCGGTCGTAAAAGCAGCAACGTTGAGGACAGACGCGGGGGTGGGGTTTCTGGCCCTCTAGTTGGGGGTGGTATTGGGACAATCGTTCTGGCGGTCATTGTTGCCCTCTTGGGGGGCGATCCCGGTGCAGTGTTGCAACAAGGACAAGAACAAGCTCCGAGCGATCGCACTTCTTCGGAGTCTCCTCGAACACAATCATCTGCTGCGAACGATCGCATGGCTGATTTCGTTTCGGTTGTCTTGGCGGATACGGAAGATACATGGGGTACGCTGTTTCGCCAAAACGGAGAAAACTATGTGGAGCCGAAGTTAGTTCTCTTCTCAAATTCGGTACAGTCGGCTTGTGGTTCTGCAAGTTCGGCAGTTGGGCCGTTTTATTGCCCCGCCGATCAAAAAGTCTACATTGACTTAAGTTTCTATCAGGATTTGAAGTATAAGCTCAACGCACCTGGAGACTTTGCCCAAGCGTATGTAATTGCTCACGAGGTTGGGCATCATGTGCAGAACTTAATGGGAATTTCGAGTAAAGTTCGTACATTACAGCGTCAAGCTAGTCGCGCAGAGGCGAATCAACTTTCAGTCAGGTTGGAGTTACAAGCAGACTGTTTTGCTGGCATCTGGGCGCATCATGCTAATCGTTCCCGGCAAATTCTGGAGGAAGGCGACGTTGAAGAGGCGCTGAATGCTGCTAGCAGTATTGGCGACGATCGCTTGCAGAGTCAGTCTAAAGGGCGTGTTGTCCCAGATTCTTTTACTCACGGTAGTTCAGCGCAGCGAGTCCGCTGGTTCAAGCGGGGGATTCAGACAGGGGAACCGGCACAATGCAACACCTTTGCAGCAGCAAATCCGTAACAAAATTTGGTGTCTATTTTAGTAGCAAGCGATCGCTTCGACAAGTGCAGATGGTTGTTGAGAACAGGCGATCGCTCTGTTTGTTCCCCAACAGTAAACGTAACTACAGGACTATGCAGACGATTGGAAAGCAGAGGTCAAAGTCCAATTTCTGTTTAATGCGGGCAAAAAATGATGAGCATTGAGTTTTACTTTTGCTCAACACAATCTACGACGATGGCAATCCTACTACCCATCAATTATTGACTGTCAATTTAGTATATCTCTTCGGAAGTAATTGTGTAATCTAACGGTTGAACGCAACCCACGTACAATAACTTCAAGAGCAAACTTTACTATCCTTCGTTTACTTTGAGTCCAGTGATTTATTAACAGATTTCCCGTATAAGTTGCTATTGTGATAGTTAATAAATTCTTCACTTATTTGGTGACTTGGATGTACCCGTATTGCGGTTAAATCCAATTCGATCACGCCATAGTCAAACATAGCATGGTGATTTGGAGATAATATTATGATATTTGCAGCTACATCAGGCCCGTTATATGGACGGTCAAGAGGTTTAATATGATGTGCTTCAGAATAACAGTCTCCATTTGGCAGCGTAATAGATGTTCCGCAAAGCTGACAGCAGTTTTTATGCACTCTTTTAGTCTGGCGTGCTAGCTGTGTATCTCGAAGTACGCGGTAAATTGCCTACAAAGTTCGTTGGGGTGTATCACTGGTTTCTACATCCCTAATGTCAAACGCCTTCGGTGTTTTCTTCTGTAAGGAGCGAAGTCCCCAAATTCCCTGTCCAAGTCCCTCTACGGAAAAAAATAAGTCAGGCTTATCCTTGAATTTAACAGAGTCAGACGAATGTTTTTCAATGTTGTCTCTAATCATAGCATCAAAAGTTTTTCGATGTGGTTGTGGGCGAATTCTTCGAGTTTCTTGATAAATATCAGACAGAGGTGCAACCCCCCCAAGGTTAATTAAGGCTGTTGTTATATCCTCAATCCATGTAGCCATTACACTATACAGCTCCTCGCTAACTTCTATTAAACTGCCTATAGTTCTAGGTTTAACATGATTTTGATTTGGGCATCTTCACTTGCCTATTCCCGTAATAGAGTGGGAGCGATCGCAACCAGCCAACATAATAGCTCAGATGAGAGTTGGTACTCTGGATTAGCAAAGCAACTGCCATTTTCGTAAAATGGTTTGTTACATCAAGCTTCCCGCCTACGCCGTACCTCAAAACAAGCCTCAGCCCGATAGAAACACACATCAAATTCTAGGAAAAAGTTTACATGACCTAGAATTACTGGAACATTCGACGAGCGTGCCCAGGCAAATGCCAAACGAACTGGGGGAAATTCCCCCAGTATCGCTGTTAAGAGGATGCCTCGTGCCTCGACATCACTTAAATTACCCGCCAGTTGCAATACTGCCGTCTGTTGCTCCCATATTGCTCCCAACTGTAATCCCAGTTCGTAAGGCAACACATTCACCGTTGAACCTGTATCCAGCAACGCCTCCAAATCGAGAGAAGTTTTTTGATAACTCAATCGCAACGGCAAATAAGGCAACTCCCGTTGATGGAATGAAAAACGTTGTGCTTCAGGCATCCTGCTGATCCTGCTCTGCTGCCAAAAGTTGCATCAAGGTTTTTGCTGCTTCCGGTGCATCACAGGGTATCCAGACTTCGTAAAGTTTTCCCGTTTCTAAAGGATGAATGCTGTTTATCCCATTTTTATCTAACAAATTTTGCTGTTGCAGGACGTGTTGGAATTCTTGTGCCGAAACATCTGCTAACCGCTGTGCCTGCTCAAAATTTAGAATCTTCCGCGTGTATAGTTGTAATGCAAGTTCTAGCCGAATTGCTTTTTCTCCTAGCTGAAGAGATGCTGAGGAAACGCTTAAACTAATAGGCTCTTGAACTGAGTTCATGGGTAATAACTAAAAGGCAGTATAACTCTATGCTAGGCGATCGCTCATCGACAACTCGCAAGACAAGCTCTGTAAGTTCTTCCTTCAGACATGGGGCTACTCTAACTAATGCTGGTGCCTGGATTCTAGTATGAGCAATCGCGTCAACGTGCTGGAGACATTCGGTTGAGAATTGCAGATGACTGTTGATGACAAGAAGCGATCGCGTCTTCACTTCCGCTTGCGATCGCAATGAGGTAATGCTGAAACGAACAGCTACCATAATATTGAAGAGCTATGCGCTGTCTACTTTGAAAGATTAGGTTCCACAACATTTGGGAAACTTTGAAAATTGCGCCGCACCCAATCCATACCCACCTCATTATTGAGTTTAATTTTCTGAGGCGTATTCGGATAAATTTTACCCAAAATATCAGCATCTTGATCGACTACCACTTTGCCAAACTTGAGATATGTCCTGCCGAATAGCTTAAAGGCAGGGTGCTTGGCTTGACCGAATAGCAAAATGTAAGTCCTTGTGCGGTTCTCGGCTTCTGGGACAAAGATGTGACACTGGACTGCTTTACCTAATGGCATTTCACCATGAAAAATCACCAGAGATGGGAAGTAGTTTTCCAGGTGGGCTTTGATGGTGGTCGGGAGTAGGAATAAATCGGGTTTTCTCAGCTTTTCTGCCAAGTTGTAAGGGGCGGTAGGCAGATCATAAAACGCATGGGAATGATGCCCATTGTCAATAAATTGATGAAATTCCACATTGGTAACTCGGAATAATTCCTGGTGAGTACCGTTTTGGTGATTATAGTCGTGCATATTCAGCAACATAGTCAGCAAATCGGTCTCTACACTTGTATCTGCGGTATGCCCGACAAAGTAGTAGGTATCTGCAATGTCATTCAAGAGTGCGGGAATCGGCACTTTTGGCTCGTATCCGCCGTAAGACCAGATGAAATCTCCTTGAATTGTTAACTCTAACGGTTTCAGTTGAGGCAACGTTTTCTTTTCCGTTCCCGGCAAAACGGTGCATCCTTCTGAATCAAACGGCAAGGCATGAAACGGGCAGACGACAGTACTCGTACCATCCGTGTGTGCTTCGCACCATCCTTCTGACAACATTGCTCCCATGTGAGGACAGGCATTGGGCAGGGCATGGATTCCTCCAGCAGCGTTTTTCCACATCACATAATCATTACCATACAGAGAAATCTTCCGAGGTTGGTTCACTACCAACATCGACTTGTGCGCCAACAACCAAGGCGCACCGAAAAGCATAGACTGCATAATGTTCTCCGGTAGAGATAAAATTGTGAATAATCCGTCGTGTTTTCAGAATATGACAGAATATTCACATTCGTCAAGAAGTCTGCGCCGTCAACCCAAACAGCAGCGAGGTAAAGAACGGGTCGAAAAAATCTTGGATGCAGCAGCGGCAGTGTTTGACGAAGTGGGCTATGAAGCGGCAACCACCCATCTGATTGCAGCCAAAGCGGGGACGGCAATTGGGTCTTTGTATCAGTTTTTTCCCGATAAAGCTGCCATTTTTAAGGCGATGGAATTACGCCATACCGAGCGCGTTAAGGCCATGTGGTCGAGGGCAGATACGCCAGAGATGGTTCGATTACCACTCCGACAGATGATTCATGGATTGGTCAGCGCGATCGCACAGATGTTTGAACAACCTGTGTCACGGGTGGTGTTTGTGCAGTTTTTTATATCCCGCGAGATTTTCCAGTCGATCGATGAAAGCATGACCCAGGAAGCAATTGACTTCATGGCTGGTCTCTTAAAGCAAAGAAATTCGGCATTGAGTAAAGCGCAATGTAATCTACTGGCAGAGGTTTGCGTCCACAGCAGTAATGCTGTTCTTCTGTCGGCACTTCGCAACCCAGATCAACAGCATCGTCAACAGTTGGTGCAGCAGATTGAGGACTTGTTGGTGTCATATTTAGAGCCGTATGTAGGGGACGGTCGGCTGGGCGGTGTAATGAAAGTAATGAAGTGTCTGCATTGTCAATCGGAGCAGCTATCTAAAAACGGGTATCGAAGGGGGAAGCAGTGCTATCGCTGTAAGGAATGTGGGAAACAGTTTGTGGAGAATTCTCAGCGTTTCTGACCCCCGTTCGCTAGCAGTATCAATCGCCCTGACTTCACACCCAAAAAAAGCGATCGCTTTCTTTATTCTTGGTTGTGAATTGCCACCAATCCCAAAATTCCTCTCCGTTGATCCGGTCTTTAGATGGCTTAGGGTAGGCTGATGAGCGATGAATGCATCAGTATGGGCGATCGCACTAACAGACACCTACCATAAAAAGCAACCTACGGCAAAATAAGAGGAAGGTTAATACGGTCGCGGCTATGTCTAAAAGCAAAAAGCACAATCTCAAATGGCTCAAAGAAACCTTAGAGCTAAAAGAAGACCATAACTGGAAATCAAAGCCAGGAACTCGGATCTTCGTAGCAGGACGAGGGGCGTTGCGCTTCGATGTCCCTGAGGATTGGCATTTTGAGCCGGATGAGAAGTCATTCCGGTTTTTAGACAAAAAGCCACCCAACGATGATGCTCGCTTAGAAGCTTCCTTTAATTTACTCCCACCTGGAAACTGGAAAGATTTTCCCTTGGTTCCGTTATTAAAGAAGGTAGTTAAAGATGATGAACGTCAGCCGATCGAGCGAGGGGAAATTATTCAACTCAAGCGTCAAACTGCCCGCATTGTTTGGACTCAGTTCAAATTTATTGACCCAGAAGAACACCGCGAAGCTTATTCCCGAACCTGTATTGGCCTAGGTTCTGGTGTTCAGTGTCTGATTACTTTTGACTACTGGGTGGACGATGCAGATCGCCTAATTCCTGTATGGGATACGGTTATGGAATCGTTAGTGCTAGGGCTTTATATCCGCGATCCTCGAACCGGACTGGCATTACCCGACTAGAGGTTGGGGGATCTAAATTCTCAAACTGTGATGGCAAGAAAAGTTTGCGATCGCTTTGTTCATTCCGAAGAGCGATCGCGCTGGTGCCTACGTGCAGCTAATAACCAACCTACAGCAGCTATCTATTAGGCTGTAGTCTGGGTGTGTACGACATTGTACAGATGAAATTCGTTTCGGGCTAAACCTTCCCAATACGGTTGCTCTGGGTTGAAACCAGGTTGCTTGAGAATTGCTTCAAACGCTTCCTTGCTCTCCCATTGACCATAATTAAACATCCGAGTACCATCTAGACTTCGATGAAAGGTAGCTGAGAGTAACCCCGTTGAGTTACTCATCGCACGTTCTAATTCAGCAGAGGTTCGTCTAACCATCTCAGGTTGATTAATTGGCATCATCCGAAATTCAGCAAGGTGCGTCACTCGTTCGCCTTCAGCAATTTCAACTTCTGCCGATAGAGATCGACTAGCAGTTACTTCCAGTAAGCGTGAATCAGGCGGGAAGAATTCACTGAACACTGTTGGACGAGGCAAGCTGCGGTAATCAAATTTGGGATTCCATTGGCTATAAGTAAAAACTCGCACTCCATCTAAACTACGATGCACGCTGGCTGATACGAAGTAAGGATTGTCAATCCAAGATTTGATTTGCTCTTGGATAACTGCCTCAATCAAGGTTGACTGATGGCGCTCTGCAACAGTGTACAGGTCTAGCCCAACGATCGCAGTATTAGTCCGGTCAATCTGCACCATAGTTCTATGCTCTTAAACCATTCATTACATGATGATTTTGCTTCACTGCTATGAGTTAGTTGATTCGGTGAAGACTACCTCGTGAAGCGACATTTGAAACTCATTGTTGGCAAGCGAGCGCATCACCATGAGAGGCTCAGCCATCGGAGGATTCGCGTTCATCTTGGCATACAATTGTTGGGAACTCCACAGCCCATAATTGATAGCGCGGGCACCATCAAGACTTCGATGAAAGTGTGTGGTGATTAATCCTGCTTGTCCTGAGATTTGCCGTATTGCTTCTGCGGTCGCTTCTAAAAAGCGGGGCTGATTAGCAGGATCTTTCAATCTAAACATTCCAAAGTTGATGAGTTCCCCCATGTTCGCTGTGATTTGCATCTGACTGTCTGCTGGCTCACTCATAAAAATGTCGTAAAGATGAGAGTCTGGAGCAAAGAAACCAGTAATCTTAGTCGCCAAAGCGATATCGCGGTTATTGATATAGGCTTCATAAGTAGCTAGATTTTGCCACTGCACATAATTGACAACACGCAACCCATCCAAGCTGCGATGAATTGCATTTGCAATGTATCCAGGTTGCTGTTTAAGGATGTCGTGAGTGTAGGCTATCAAACTATCTATCAATAACCATTGTTGGTCGGGCTGGGTAACAAAAATATCTAGTTCTGCCAGAACTGGGTTGTCCTTGAATACGGTAAGCATTTAGATGATTCCTCTGTGCTGACTATGTGATGATTGGTCAAACCAAAACGCAGCGAATTGTCCAACCAATAATACAGAGTCTGCTTACTGGCGTATAGTCGATTTTTGCAGCTTTAGAAGATTCTTGCTATTTCTTAAGAAATTGTTTCGGTGTAACTCCAGTGAGGTGCTTAAAGTGTCTGCCAAATTGACTCTGACTGGTAAAACCAACTTTCAAGGCAATATTTGCAATACTGTGCTGCTCCTGCATC
Organism: Trichocoleus sp. ST-U1; assembly: GCF_039961835.1. NCBI lineage: Bacteria > Bacillati > Cyanobacteriota > Cyanophyceae > Leptolyngbyales > Trichocoleusaceae > Trichocoleus > Trichocoleus sp. ST-U1. The sequence goes on along the minus strand of NZ_JAMPJZ010000105.1, from coordinate 7,803 downwards.
ATTAATTCCTGAGCGCGTTCAATCCGACGTTTAATCACATATTGGTAAGGAGAGTAACCTGTAGACTGCTTAAACAGTCGGGCAAAATGATACTGACTCATACCGAGTTCGGTGGCGATCGCTTCTAAGGAAACATCTTCAGCTAGATGAGCCTGGATATAGTCGATCGCCTGTTGCAATTTATGGCTAGGCAAACGACCTGAGTAAGATCGTATTTCTCGCCTTCGAGTTGAATAGTGCCGTAATAGATGAACAGCTAATGCATTTGCCATCGATTCTGCATAAAGGCGATCGCTTAACCCGTCTATTTCTAGTTCGGTTTTGAGTGCCAAACCAATTTGCTGGATCAAAGGATCGCAAATCTTAAGCTGTGGCGCAACTTGAGCATCGTCTGCATCAACCGATTCGTATAGGGCACAAGTAAACAGCTTCGGTTCAAGGCGAAGTAACAAGAATTCCGCATCAGTATCCCAAAACAGTTTGCGATGTAGATAGGGAGGTGTAATCATAATGTCACCTTCAGCCAGACGATTGCTGCTGCGTCGCCCATCTATCGTTCGTTCTAACTGAATCGGTTGACCAAGATGAATACTGAGGAGATAATTCGGAAGGCAACACTCAGACTCCTGATTAGCGGGTTGATGATGGTGTTCAACCTGAAGAATATCTGAGACAATGTCTTGACTTCGCAAAATTGGCGATCGCGGCACAACCTGTAAGACAGCATTTTTTTGGTAGAGTCTTGGTTTATGCACTCTCTTCTAGCACTTGTGCCGTACTTTCATTGTTTAAATTTTAGTATAGGCGATCGCATCGGCTAGATCGTTGTTGGAAAGCTTGCGATCGCATTCGCATTTACTCATATGTTATACCGCTCAGCTTGCTCAGTCCGCCTCGCATCCCCTGAATACCGTTAGATAGCAGCGCTGAGTTGTTGACGGATGGGAATCTGAATCACAAACTCGGTTCCCTCACCAGGAGTGGAGAAGCATTCCAATTTACCGCCATGCTTTTCTGTGACAATTTGATAGCTGATGGACATCCCCATCCCCGTTCCTTTCCCAACCGGCTTAGTTGTGAAGAAGGGATTGAATATCCGTTGCTGAATGTCTTTGGGAATACCAACGCCATTATCCGCGATCGCTATTTGCACCCATTGCGAATCAATCACTGAAGTGGAGATAGTGATTTGATCGGGATGGTCTTTTTTCTCCTGATACGTGCAATTGGCTTTGGTTTCTTCGAGTGCATCAATCGCGTTTACCACGATATTCATTAAGACTTGGTTGAGTTGTCCCGGATAACACTCCACAAGGGGCAACTTTCCATAGTCTCTAATCACTGCGATCGCTGGGCGGTCTGGTTTGGGTTTCAGGCGATGTTGCAAGATTAGCAGCGTACTTTCAATTCCTTCATGGATATCTACTTCCTTCATGTCCGCTTCATCCAATCGAGAGAACGTCCTTAACGATTTAACAATTTCTCGAATCCGTTCAGTCCCTAGTTTCATGGATGAGAGCAACTTCAACATATCTTCGTTGAGAAACTCTAAATCCATCTCATCAATTTTGGCTTCAATTGCAGGTGTGGGAAGGGGATATTCTTGCTGGTAAAGCTGCACTAACTCTAGAAGATTCTGAGCATATTCATCGACAAAAGTGACATTGCCATGAATAAAGTTGACCGGATTGTTAATTTCATGGGCTACTCCAGCCACCAATTGTCCCAAACTGGACATTTTTTCGGTCTGGATCACTTGTGCTTGAGTGCGCCGTAAATCAACCAGGGTTTGTGAGAGTTCTGCTGTCCTGACTTCGACTCGATTTTCCAATTCGGCGTTCGTCTGCGCCAGTTCGTTAAAGGAATCTTGTAACTGAGAAGCCATGTGATTGAAGGACTGTGCCACGGCATCTAGTTCTTTGATGTTGGTCGTTTCAACGGTTTGGTCTAACTGTCCAGTCGCGATCGCTTCCGATGCTTGGCTCAACTTTAAGATCGGACGAGTAATCCAGCGTGATGTATAGATTCCTAAAATCGTTGCCGCTGCCAATGCTCCCAGACACAGGAGGATAGTTGTGCGAGTGTTGGCATTAATTTGAGAAGTGAAATCAGATTCCGGCACGGTGACAACCACCAGCCAGTCTAAGCCAAAGCGATCGCGCCAGGGCGTGACTTGAATAAACTGACGCTGTCGGTTGAATGTTACCTGAAGTTCTTGAGTATTTTGAAGGGTTGTGAAATTCTGGAATTGTTGTTTGAGTTTTTCTGCTACGGTGCGAATCAAGGGATCTGGGCTGTCTAGGGCACTGTGGCGTTTTGTCTCATCCTTGACTTTGTGTACAACGGGTTGAGTGCTGGAACTGCCAATCAGCAAGCCATCCCGTTCCATGATAAAGACTTGTCCGGAAGGGCTAACTTTCAAGTTCCTCAAGAATTCACTCACATTCGTGAGTAGCAAATCTACCATCAGAAGGCTGCGTAGCTTGCCCTTCTGGTCATAAATTGGGTATCTAGCAGGGACTGCAACATAGTAATTAAGACCAATGTCAGAAGTGCCGCTGTGGCTTTTTATTGCCTTACCTGCTTCAGTAATCTGTACCGTATTCTCAAATGCGTATGTGTAGATAGCAGCCCAGGCTGGCTTACCTGTTTTAATGATGTCTTCCACCCCTGGTGGCGATAAAGGATCGGCCTGATAACTCTGCAAAAGGCTTTTCCGGTTGCCCCGTTGATCGGCGATGTAATCCGATGCCACACCGTTTCCAGGGAGATTTTCAAAAACCAGGAGATTCACGCCATTTACCCAACGCCCAGCGCCTGATTCGGCACCATTCGGTAGAGCATAGCCAATGTAGCTGATTGTTTCAAATGCTCTAGCTTGACTCCAGAAATACTGTTCGCTAGCTTTAGGGTCATTCAGATTCAATCGTCCAGAAGCGATCGCATCTGCATTGACTTGGTTTAATTGCTGTGGCAGCGCCAGATATGTATCCAAGTGTTCATCAACCTGTTGACTCGCTTTGTCAATCAGTTGATTGGCTAGGTCATTGACTGCTTTCTGTCCGTTTCTAAATGACAGATAGCCAACTAACCCTACCGCTGCAAATATTTGTAATACAAAGGGAACGATAAGAATCAGACGCAAGGGAAACTGGTGCGTAGACTTAGCAGGACGAGCTGTTTTGATATTCAAGGGGGTCGCTCAGCAGAAGGTTTCAAGGAAGTACACAAAAGTATGAAATCTTACCTTATAGTTCCCGAATCTACTTTAGAAACATCATTTGAGCTTAAGTTTCAGTAGAAAGGCTTAAACGAGAGCGATCGCAGCTTAAGCCTTTGGGAGAATTGCGTGGTTTCGTTGCAGTCTGCGATTAAGCAGCCTCGCTTGCGATCGGTGTAGTTGGGCGATCGCCCTAACCTTCGATGAAATTGAAACTATTTAAACCCATTGCACTGGATCTAGTTGATAGTAGCGTTGCAGTTGGTCATAAAGTGCTGGATGCTGCTTCAGCAATTGGCGGGGTTTTTCAAAAAAAGTCTCTGTTGCTACAGCAAAAAATTCGGCAGGATTCGTTGCACCATAACTATTCATTACCGTCTGTACGCCTCGTTGAATATCATTGCAGAGTTGTTGATATTCTTCTGTCATCACCTTTGCCCAAAGGTCATAGTCTGAATCTCGCTGCAAAATAGGAACACCCTCAGCTTTACCATCTTCTTGATCCAACTGATGAGCGAATTCATGAAGCACAACGTTATGTCCATCCCGCCAATTGGAAGTGTCTTGCTTTACCTGTTCCCAAGACAGTACCAGTTGGTCATTTGTCCACGATTCCCCCAGTCTGGCTACACGTCTTTCTTCAACAATATAATTCCCGGTGTAAGCAGTTTCATTAACAAAATATGTGCTAGGGTAAACCAGGATTGAACGAAGTTTAGGAAAGTAGGTTTCTCGCTGGTTGAGTAGGAGTAAGCAGGCGACAGCCGCAATAATCACCTTCATTTCTTCCGTTACCGCTAATCCTCCACAACCAATAAATTGTTTTTCTGCTAAAAACACTTGAATGTGTCCCTGAAGCCGTTTTCGTTCAGCGGGACAAAGAAAAAGGTAAACAGGAAGATTATTCTCAACAATCGCATTCCATAGAGGTAAAAAAGGGCGCTGTTGCAGGCGGTTCCGTCGCCGTTTAACTAGGACAGGATTGACTAAAATCCCAGTGATAATCAGTCCAACGATCAGAAAAATAATAATTATTTCAACCATTGACTTTTAAGCATTTTATGCTTCCTGATTCACAGATAAGCTTGTGGATGAAATATCTCTGAATTACATTATAGGATTACGCCTTTGTTGCCTGCCTGAAAAAAAGAGAGATCGCTCTAATGGTGGACGACTGACCATGAGAGCGATCGCTGATTTGACTCCTTGCTCATTCAGAAGTTAGCAAATCTCGTCCAGATCGACCCACTTGTCATAGGATGAATCGTAACCAATGTAATGAATAAAGTATTGCTGGCCTTGGATCTTCTCAATCGTTGCAGAATACCAATCTTCTTCTTCATCATCCCAACCTTTTACCTTTTGACCCACCGTATATCCGTTGTCATCGGATGAGCCACTATTGGGAATACGAATGTCATCTTCGTCAATCCACTCATCATGGGATGAACCGTAACCGATGTAATGAACAAAGTATTGGTTATCTTTAATTTTCTGAAGCGTTGCTTGATACCAATCTTCTTCCTCACTATCCCAGACTTCTACTGTTTGACCTACTGCATACTGATAGGTATCTGATATTACAGTAGAAGAAACATCTTGATGGAGTTTTTGCTCCTCTTCCGTAACTTCCTCTTTTACCAAAGTATGGGCTTTTAAAATTAGATTGCGAGCCACACTTTGAACTCCTGTATGCTCGTAGTAATTGGTGGTTTGATCCAAAAAAGCTGCCACAAAGTCTAAGTTATCATCAGCAATCTGGATAAAGTTACCCAAACTGTTAGAAATAGATTGAGGCGTGACGCCTGTCTTGGATACTAAATTCTGCATCCAGCCTTGCACAGAGTTGAAACCCTGAGTTAGAAAACCAAGTTTATCAGAGGGATTATTCCCTGGTAGAAAGTTCTGGACGGCTAAAAAAACCGGATTTTGAGCTAATACGCCAGCATCAGCACCACTAATTGTCCCCTGAATCTTGTTGAGAAAGTCAGGACCCAATGGCAGAATTCCATCTATACAAACTAAAGCCATCATCCGCGTTAGGGATGCATCTTTATAGTTATTAGCGAGAGAATTAGCAAATTCTTGTGGATTCGGTTGGGGAATACCATTCAGTTTACAGAAGGCGATAATTTCAATAGCGATTTTTAGAACAAGGTCAATACTTTGAGTTACGTCTGCTTTGGGAGTGATATTGCCCAAAAAAGAGAGGAAGCTTATTTTTTCACTAACTTTATTGGCTAAAGCCGCCGCCGCCATCGCTGTGTCTGCTTTATCAATTGTTTGATAAAGTTTGATTGCGGTCTGATGGTTTTGTTGAGGATCGTGATATAAAGCAACAGCGCGATCGCGGATTTTTTGGATTACCTTGGCATCAGTTTCTCCAGTAATACTACGGATACTATTATCAAATCCTACTAAGTTGTTCCACTGACTTGGCACTACATAATCAAGAGCCTTTAAAACTTTAACCGTGATATTATCAGTTGGTAGTTCATCAACCAACTGAATAATTGATTTTTCCATACGTTGCTTCCTTGAAAAATAAGGTTTTTCTTGAATTGTACTCGATAAAATTTTGAGCCTTGGATTTATTTATATTTCATAACTCTTTTGGCTCAATTAACTTTTAGAGGCAGAACAAGCCTATAATTAATAGCTATGAAAGAATATTTATAAAATTATTGTTCAATATTATTGGGAATCGAAACAGATTTTTTGCTAGACCAAATGCAGTCTGCATTTGATGAAAACAAGAGGGCATGGGAAGTGATTATTCCCATGCCCTCTTGATGCTGTGTACTTGCTAGGTAAACTCCTTTCGCGCTACTTTTTCTTACAAAGCAATAGCAACGCCCCCGTTAGGACTGTGGTTGTTGACGGCGTTGACGCCATTGCTGGCGCAATTGCTCAAGTTGTTGTTTTTGCTCAGCAGTCAACACTGCTTCCATCTGGCTCTTGCTACTCTGGCGAACCGCTTGGAGTCTTGTTTTCTGGTCTTCCGTCAAGTTTAGATTCGGTCTTTGCCGTTGCTCTTTAGCAAGGCGCATTTGTTCCTTTTGCTCTGCGGTGAAAATAGCATCCATTTGCTGCCGCGTAGACTCTTTAATTTGCTGCATTTGTGCTTTTTGAGCATCAGTCAAATTCAGCTGGTCATACTTCATTCCTGCGCCACCACGACCAGGACCTGCAAAGGCAACATTGGTGAAAGCGGGAATCATTGGGGAAGCGGCAAGCATCAACGCGATCGCTCCTGGCAAGAAGAACAAAGGTTTCATCTTCATAACTGTGCAAATTCCGGGTTGTTAGTGTGTAGCAACAACGCATTCGATTGTTGTATTACCTTAGACCGGGCAAGAGTAAAGATGGTTCAGTCTTGGTTAAAAATCATTGTCTCCTATTCGCCCCATCTCTCAGATGTATCGCCTATAGCCTTTACTAAGCAATGAAATGGGCGGCTAAGAGATTTACTGAATTGTTCGCTTATGAAATGCGATCGCGTAGCGTACCAAAGGCGATCGCACTGCTGTCTATGTGCAGCCGAAACCAATGTGCGCGATCGCTATAACTGGGAGAGCAACTTGTCGTAGTCTGTATGTGTACCAATCCAAAACCACACAATACCTATTCTCGTTTCTCACGCCGACAGCACGATAACTTTTACTAACACGAGCAGAATAGATAGGAAGGGTGGGATGGACTTGCTTGAAGCGAAGACTAGGATGCCAAGGATCTTGCTTGAACTGCCGATATGCGTCGCGTGCTTGTTGCTGAACCTGCTGAGAAATAGTGGCAAATGCTTTGCGAAACTGAGATGTTGTTCTAGATTTCACAGGGTTTCTGGATCTAACTCTTGGGTTTTGCCTGCCCGATCTTCAGCTAATGCCTCTGCTGCAAGTTTGGCAAGCATATCCTGAGACTGTGAAAACGCTCTATCCCAACAAGCTTCATCTTCAAGCTCTTCAAGGATAAATGCTGCGATTGCATCTTGTTCGGTTTCAGGAAGCTGCATGACTCTTGCGATCGCCTGTTCAAGTAGCTTGGTCATGGTTGTTGCATTGTTGCAGAAAATACTCTGTAATCATTGTACTGTTCTGTTCTAATCCAAGAGCCTGAAACTCACTTACAACCGAACTTGACGAGGCAATGTAATCTTGGTCGTTCCACAGATAATCTGGCGGTAACTTGACACGGTTGCAACTGCGATCGCACTTCTACATACAGCCAAAACCAACCTACGCGAGCGATAAATCTTTTTCTTCATCCTTGCGATCACTGTTTTTGGATTGTTTGATTAAGGGAGCGATCTCCCTTTGGGTACTGGCAAAGCAATCGCTGTTTTACCCGATTGTATCTACTGTATTTGGACGCTACCTGAAAGAGATACCAATTTTTCGACTCGGAAAGCGGCTTATCAAGGCGAATTTAGTCGTCATTGCACTGAACAGTACAAACAATATCGCTCGGCATCGCGCTTAAATAAAGGGGAGCTTGCGATCGCACTAACAGACTACCGGCGATGAGATGGGACTGTTGGGACCGGCTGTGTCGGTCCAGAAACGCGCAGCTGCGCGCCGTGATGG
>NZ_JAMPJZ010000104.1:0-15963 GCF_039961835.1 Trichocoleus sp. ST-U1 | reverse complement strand
GGCTTGATTGCCTACTGTCACCAGCCCAAGAAGCCTTCCCTGCTCATTGATGCGGCTTTGCCTGCTTCTGCTTAACCCGAACTGACGTTACTTAAGTTGTTTTGTGCAACCCTACTTGATTAAGCTTGTTGCCACATCTCCTGAATTTCACCTGGGAGATAGCTAGCAACTTCCTGAATTCGTTCGGGAGATAGCTCCTCTTTGGTTGCAGAAAAGACGGCTTTAATAATTGTTTCTGCGTCTCTTTCGGGTAAATTACCCTCTTGCCTCAGCCGAACTAAAAAGTTTTCCGGTTTAATTTTTAACTGGGGTCTTATTTTGCTTAAGAAACTGACAATTGGATTGGTGTCTTCCCACAAATCTTCCACTTCATCAGTTGCTGACTTGTCCAGTTCTTCCTCGACTCGCTCCACCGCTTCATTAGACATTACGTCGCGCATGGTGCGAAAGACTACTTCAGCCGCATTTTTTGCTTCATCCAGATCATTTAAGTTTCCTTTTGTCTTGACTTTCTCTAAAAATGCGTGGTGTGATGCCATAATTTTCTGCAAACCCTAAAATTATCAAACTTGATTCAATGAGCGCTCTCAAAATGAGACACTCAAACTCTAGTTAATTTATAAAAGTAATTTAATTCTTACGTCTCTCTGAAGAAGTAAATAATTTTACATAGCTTTCTAGCTAAATTTTTAGCTAATTAAATCGTTAGTTGCTGTATTATTAGCCATTTGGTAGAGTAGAAAATATTACCTCCCAAGCGGGATGTGACTTTCTCGGTGTGTGGAAGCGCTGATACAACCGCTGCAATTTTGTAGATTTCTCAAAAGTCCATACACTTGAAATTCAGAAAATGAAACCCGTTCATTCCTCGCCTCAAAATCGCTTCATTCCTAGCAACTGGCGAATCGAGCAACTGCCTGGATTAAGCCCGGAAAATCAAGCTGGATTAAGAGACTGTGGCATAAAAACCACTTTGCAACTACTCCAGCAAGCCAGTAGCCCAGTGCAAAGGCAAGCCTTAGCTACTCAGTTACAGATTCATATTCAACACATCAATAAATGGGTGGCTTTGGCGGACTTGTCTCGCCTTCCGGGTGTGGGTTGCGAATATTGTGGGCTGTTGCTTCATGCCGGAATTGCTTCTTGCGCCCAACTCGCCCAAACGCCCGTTGAAAGGATACATCAACAAATTTTGCGGCTCCAAGTCGCGACTCTACAACGCCGGGATCTCTGTCCCACGCGGGGCGCGATCGCACAATGGATCGAACAGGCGCGTGCATCTGCGCGATCGCCTTCTTGCAGTCGCGTCTAAGAGACATTTCCTATCACCGCGATGACCTATAAAAGCTGACAATCCTGAAAGCTTGATGACAATGGCTTCACCATCACCCAGCCTCCAGGATTGTAGAAAATCGTGTGTTTTAGTCTAAAAGTCTTGAGGGAGCGTAAAGTTATTATTCGGCAGTTGCAAGATCCGTGCTGCCACGAGTGCGTTTGCGTGTCAGCGTGTTGAACAGCATCTGACCAATTGCCTTGATCAAGTTGCCATTTAATTCTTGGAACAGCTTCATATTCATGGCAAAAGCATCATTGGCTTCATCCACAATCTTGTCTGCTGTGGCGTCATCAATGGGCAGATCGTTCATGGCTTGGCGATAGGTTGCCTTGAACGCCTTTTCATCGTCAATTTCTTGAAATTCGTAGAAAGCTGTCCCTTGCCCATCCGTGAGGTTCATCGCCCGTTGAGCAATGCCCTTGAGGATTTGACCGCCGGACAAGTCGCCAAGGTAGCGGGTATAGGAATGGGCAACTAACATTTCTGGGGCTGAAGTCGAGACTTCGCGGATGCGCTGGATGTATTCTTCAGCAGCAGGCGAGGCAGAGATTTGTTCGCGCCAGTTGGTGCCGTAGTAGTAAGCGAGGTCTTGTTCTAGGCTCTTTTTCCGGTTTAGCTGGGGAAAATAAATCTTAGACAGAATGGGGTGTTGCCGGTGCCCTTCCATCTCTTCTTCCATTGCGGAATAGACGAAGTAGAGGTTCTTTACCAAATTCCGGTAAGAGTTCTTCTCAACAACGCCTTTTAAAAAGCACTTGACAAAACCAACGTTTTCCGCCATTGTGTGGGATTTTTTGGTTCCCTCACGCAATTTGGTTGCTAAATTGCTGCTCATGCTAAATTTCTTATCCCTAAAGTCTACGGAGGAGCGTACCGATCTTTTCCACGGCTTGAAAACCGCTAAAACGTTAGATTAGACTGATTTGCTGAGAATTTTCATTAAGAATTTTGAACATCGGCAGCTCTTGAGGCTAAGTCACGGGGAAGCAAGGCAGCGACGATTTGGAATTCTAGATCGGGCTAAAACGTCGCTACAAAGCAGCCGCTAGGCTCTCCGTAACATTTTATAATTTCTCATTTTCTGGGCGTTAGGGAAATCAACCCACTAAAAAGGGCGGGTTTCCCCGCCCTGAAAGGCTAATCGATGCCTCATCGTCACCCACATTTAAAAGCTTGAATGCCAAAGCTTGAAACGATGGAATTAAGGTAGATACATCTGTATTGAAACAAGGCTTTGATAGATATCTAGAAAAATCCGCTTCAGTTAGGGGAGTGTCAAGTCCTACTGTGCTGTCTGACTAGAACCAAGACTTGCTTGAATATCCGGAGGCAGAATTACTTTGTCAACAACGTGGATGACGCCGTTGCTGGCTGGAATATTCGGCTGGATCACCTTGGCGTTGTTTATGGTGATTTCGCTGCTGGCACTATCAACCTTAACGGTAACGGGGGTACCTTCAACGGTTTTCACTTCGCCGGATTTTAGTTCGGTGGAAGAGATTTTACCTGGCACCACATGGTAGCTCAGAAGCTTGACTAGGGTTTGTTTGTTTGCTGGTTGCAGTAGCTTGTCCACAGTACCGGCTGGTAAAGCGGCGAAAGCGGCATCAGTCGGTGCAAATACCGTGTATGGCTTGTCTCCAGTTAATTGGTCAGTCAAGCCTGCTGCTTGCACTGCTTTGGTGAGAGTGGTGAAGGAACCATTGCTGGCTGCTGTTTGTGCCAGTTCTCCCAGGTTTTTGTCTTCGGTTGCCGCACCATTGGCTTCAGCACCAGGGGAGGCAGTAGGAGAAACTTCAGCACTGGGTGAGGTAGTAGTTGCAGGAGCTTCAGCAACTGGTGATTCGGTTGTTGCGGTCGAATCGCTCGCCGGAGCTTGGTTCGCTGTGTTTGCACCAGGCTGACCGCCGCAAGCAGAGAGAACGACCAGGCTACCAACACCGATGACGCTGAACAACAGTTTTCCTAAACTTTTCATGAATGGCCTTTTGGTAAAGATAAATTACAGAGCTATTTACAAAAGTTAATAATAAATTGGTCAAGAGCTTCTCAGCCTATGGAGGTATTTAGAGATGCGATCGCGTCTCTCTAAGGAAAGGTATCACCAGGCTAATGCCAGCCCATCGGCGCGGGGTTCGGAGGCGGCAACCAGTACCCCGCCTTGCCGCAAGATGATCTGCCCCTTGCCAAACATTCCGGGTTCTGCACTGATTTGGATATCATGACCGCGTTCGGCCAGAGCTAAAGCGATATTTCGAGGCACTATCTGTTCTAAAAGCACTGTCTTGCCAGCGACAAACCGCCATCTCGGTGCATCCAGCGCTGTTTGGGGATTCATCCCATAGTCTAGGAGGTTGACAACGACTTGCAGATGTCCCTGCGGTTGCATCGGTGCCCCCATGACGCCAAATGGCCCCAAAGGTTGATTGTCTTGCGTCAGAAAGCCGGGAATAATCGTGTGAAAAGGGCGTTTCGCGGCTCCCACTTGATTTGGGTGTCCCGGAGTTAGGGTGAATCCCGATGCCCGGTTTTGCAGAGCGATGCCCGTATCGGGAACCAGAATGCCGCTGCCAAAGCCACTGTAGTTAGATTGGATGAAAGATATCATCAGTTCGCTGTCAGCCGCTGCGAGATAGACGGTGCCTCCCTTGGGCAACCCAGGCTGAGCGATCGCAGCTTCTTTTCCAATCAAACAGCGTCGTTCGTCAGCATAAGCTTTGTTTAGGAGATGTTCTACAGGCACCTCCATAAACCGAGGATCGCCAATATATTGATGTAAATCTGCAAAAGCCAGCTTCATCGCCTCAATTTGCAGATGGTAGCTAGAAACTGATTCGCGGGGGTAATCGGACAGGGGATAACCTTCCAGAATATTCAAAGCCATTAGCGTCGCGATGCCTTGAGTATTTGGAGGAATCTCCCAGACGGTAATGCCTCGGTAGTTGGTGAAAATCGGCTGCACCCAGTCACAGGAGTGGGTTGCTAAGTCAGATGCTGTTAAAATACCGCCGGTGTTAGCGGCAAAGTTAGCGATTTTTTCGGCAATTTCCCCTCGATAAAAGCTTTCCCCTTCAGTTTGAGCGATCGCTCTTAGGGTTTTGGCATGAAGCGGACTCCGCCAAATTTCCCCGGCGGCGGGTGCCCGATTTCCTGGAAAAAATACTTCTTTAAACGGCTGAAACTCCGGCGCAATCAGCGGCAAATAGATTGCCTCGGCTCGCTTCCACGCCCGTGCCGTCTCCGGTGACACCGGGAAACCTTCTTCAGCGTATCGAATCGCCGGGACAAATAGCTGCTCAAACGGTAGCTTTCCCCAACGCTTCCATAATTTTTGCCATCCCGACACAGCACCCGGTACAGTGACAGTCAGCCAACCCAAATCGGGAAATTGCTGCATCCCAGCAAAAGCGTCTAGATTGAGATGGTAGGGACTTTTCCCCGAAGCATTCAATCCGTGCAATTGCCCATCCCAAACTAAAGCGAAAGCGTCTGCACCGATGCCGTTGGAGGTGGGTTCTACGACAGTCAGCGCGATCGCCATCGCGATCGCTGCATCCACCGCATTTCCTCCAGCCATCAGCATTTCCATCCCAGCCAAAGCCGCCAGAGGCTGGCTAGTTGCTACAGCACCTCGCTGCCCCATTACTACTCGTCGGGAACTAAAGTAGGGATAATCGGTTAAATTTTCTGGCGGCATTGTATTTTTAAACCGGGCAATTTATAGCTGGATTAAAGCGGGAAACTCTGCACCAAAGTTGTCTGGACTGCCCCCTGTTCAGCCGGTTCGATCGTATTCATTAGAATAACCGCACTGCGTCCATTTGGGGCTAAGCGCACTTCTCTGAGCGCATATTTCATCGTATTATCGCGGTATGTATTCAGGCTGCTCAGGGTACGTCTCCGATTGTTGTAAATAATCTCAAGTTGTAGGGCAGCACGATCTGTATCCGCATTTCCTCCATACGCAACTGATGGGATATATTTTTGCCGCATTAATACCTGTAGAGGGTCTTTCTTATTCTTCACTAAAAAGGTATAAACTTCACTTCCATCTGGGTTGGTGACGCGAGAAAGAGCAGGCAGTCTTCTTCCTGCCGCTGGACGATTTAATTTTAATTTGTACCGAATTACCGCAGTTTTTTTGAGTAATTCTGTTTCAGCGGCTTGAGTCGTTGGGCTTGAAGATTCTTGAGTATTTTCTGTTTCTATACAGCCATATTCAACGCAAGAGTTTGTAGGTGCATTTACGATTTGCAATTGTGCTTTAGGCGTTTCCGTAATCGGGTTTCGATAACTTTCTAGATAAATATAGTGACGGCTATCGGTTGAGAAACCTGATAGTCTACGACTAGTTTTGAAAATTTCCGCGAGTGCATCTGAAGATATGAAAATCGTCGCAAACGCAACAAAACTCAGTGAAATTACGGGTAAACTTTTCATGGCAATTTTATTCTTTTGAATGCAGAGATTATTTGATTTTAAATTTTTACTTGAGGATTGACAATTTCTTTTAAATTAGCGAAACACTCAGTTCCTGTTAAACTGTTGCCCGCTCAGCCTAGAAGCTTCTGCACCCTAAAATTCCTTAGAGTCAACTGTAATAGATATTTCCTGGGAGGGATGCTTTTTAGTATGTTTGCTTAATAAAGCTAGGAGTTTAGAGTCAGCAAGCAAACCCCACATTGGCAACAACAAAAGCATCCTCTCTAACCCCCTATTTAAAAAAACAGCGATAGAATATCATCCGTTAGCTCTAAACACTCAAGAAAATTTCAGCATGAACTTTTTTACCTACCTGTTGCACTTAGCCGGATCGGGTGCTGGGGCTTACATTGGTGCCCGCCAAATTCGCGATCCTTTAACGCGCCCAAACGTCCTCGCCGGGTTCCAACTGGCAGAATCTGGTTCAGTTCCATTTCTGCAAGCCTTGAGCGATCGCGCCGCCGCTGAAGGCGATACGTGGCTAGCTGAAAAACTTGCCCGCCACGCCTCTGATGAAAAGCGTCACGGTCAAATTTTTGCCCAAGCGCTGAAGCGGCTGAATAAGCAAGTCATTGACTTTAAGAAAGCCGCTGAAGCCAAGCCAGAGGGTAAGCCGGATGAACGCCGCCGCAGTCCCTTTTTTGAAGCTTACTTTGAAGGATACTCCCAAGAAAGCTTGAAACCGCAGAATATTGACTGGGTGGTGTTCATGGCTAGCACGTATATCCTAGAACTGGATGCCAGCAAGGACTTCGTTCGCATGGCTAATGTGTTACCAGAGGATGAACCGAACAGCGCTAGCTTGAAAAAGGGACTCCTCAGTATCGCCCACGACGAAACCGGACACGCCGCTTATCTTTTAGAAGCGCTAAAGCGTCGCCTCCCAGATGCAGCAGTAGAAGAGATGGTGGATGCGTGGCGGACTCGCAAGGTGAATGCTTTGTTGGCAATGGTGACAAATCTGATGCAGAAAAGCGGACAGATGCCTTCACTGGTTCAGGATGGCGTTCCCACAGAAATGTCTGAGGAAGCAGAACTAGCGGTAGCTTAACCTATTTTCTCGTTCGCTGATTTCCTATAGGGCTTTCGCATTTAGGCGAACATTTCTGTCACACACCCTGATTTTGAACCCGAAGGCTTCGCCCTCAATCTAGCCGTGGGGAGGGCGAGGCATTCAGAGCAACTATTGTTACAGCAAGCGTTTTTTCGCTGGAATGCGAAAGCCCCTACAATCATCAGGATGCTGTAGCGCGGTCGATTTGGGCAACTTCTCGATCTGACAGCTTGACATCGACAGCACGCACAGAGTCTTCAATGCTGGAAACTTTACTTGCGCCGGGAATAGGCACAATGGCTGGAGATTTTGCCCGCAGCCATGCTAGGACAATATTGTAGACAGAAACGCCTTTTTCTTGGGCAAGTTGCGCGATCGCATCAATATCTTCCAGTTTGCCCACGCGACGGCTACCACCCAACGGACTCCAAGGTAAAAACGTTAGTTGTTCCTTTTCGCAATACTCCAGCACTCCGTCCTCTTCCGGCTGACGATTCCAAGGATTGTACTGATTTTGTACAGAGACAATCTCAACCACATCACGGGCGCGTTTAATTTGCTCTACTGAAAAGTTAGAGACGCCGACAAACCGGATCATCCCTTGTTCTACAGCTTCTTTGGCTGGTTTGAGCGACTCTTCAATCGTGTAATCTGTATCGGGTGCGTGGTATTGCCAAATATCTATCGGCTTTCCCCCCAAAGTCTCAAAGCTGATCCGAATTGTCTCCCGCAGATGCTTGGGGTTGCCGTTGCGCGTCCAGCTACCATTGGGGCGCATCAGTCCCCCCTTAGTTGCAACCAGAACATTACTCTTATTACCTGAATAAGAGGAAAGCGCTTTACTAATTAAGCCTTCGTTGTGGTGCTTATCTGATTCATCTTTGCAGTAGGAATCAGCGGTATCAATCAGCGTCACGCCCAAATCGAGGGCGCGATGGATGACTTTGATGGATTCTGATTCTGGGGGTCTGCTACTTAAAGACATCGGCATTCCACCCAGTGCGATCGCGCTGATTTTGACACCTGTATGTCCTAGTTCTTTCGTTTCCATTGTTTGATTTTGCTTTCGTCTTCTACCCCTTCAATTGATTGAAGATTGCCGGATGGAAATCGTCTGTCTGACGGTTAGTTCTCAACAAGCGATCGCAAATTCTGTTGGTCAACACCTTGCAAGGACACAGCATTAGCGTGTCCATACGTCTAAAAGGGCAATTCTAACTCGACGCACTCGTATAAAATCGCAGTGCAAACCGCCAGAAAACCCGCGAAGCGAATAATAGCGCCAACGCCAGAATTCCCGCACTCACTATCCAACCCACCTCGACGCGCCCCAGCATCGCCTCCGCTGGGATAGTCGTTAAAAACGCTACTGGCACTATGAAAGTAAAGAAAAAACGGTAAGCAGCGGGATAAGCAACCATTGGGTATCGCCCAGCTTCTAAAAAGCCTCTGAGTACCTCAGTGACGTTGTAGATTTTCACAAACCAGATGCTAGTCGCCCCCAGCATAAACCACAGGCTGTACAGAATTGCGAAACCGAATAGTAGCGGTATCGTACTTAAGAAATAGTCGCTGATTCTCAAACCCAACCGCGCCCCAGCATAGCCAATCAGCACCCCTCCAAAGACTAAATCTGGCAGTCCCCAAGGAGAAAAGGCGCGGGTAGAAAGCCAAAATTGGCTGCTGATTGGCTTCAGCAGCACAAAGTCTAATGTCCCTTGCTGAACCTGATCGACAATCCGGTTTAAATTAGGCACCAAAAAGCTATTAGAAAAGCCTTGCAGGATCGTAAAAACTCCCAACACAACCAAAGCTTCCTCCCATTTCCACCCTTCAAAGGTGTAACCATTGCGGTAAAACAAGGACAACCCAAACATACTACCGGCTAGGTTTCCCAAACTACTGAGTGCTGCTAGAACAAAATTAACCCGGTATTCAAGTTCGGCAGCGATCGCTGTACTCCAAAATAGCTTTAGTACCCGTAGATATCGTTGCATCTTCTCAAGGTTGCAAGGTGTGCCAATTTGAAAGTAACGCGATTTAGTCCTAGCAAGACTGCGAGAGCGATCGCGTCTTTAAATCCCACTTTTCTGACGCGGATCGTCGCTGGGAGGATGCCAGCCGCCTTGCACCCAAAACCGACGAGATTTCTGAATAAAACCATCATTATGAAACTCATCATTAAAATCAAGTCGATTGCAAGTAGCTCTACCTGTAGGTGTAATACCTAAAATTTTTATACCGTCTGCTGTCCTGATAAAATGTTCAGCCCACGGTTGCTGACGAGGATTAAATAAGGGTATTTCTTCTTGAGTTTCTGTGTCAATTCCTACTATAAAATTATAACGACGCTCATTACAGCGACGGCAAGCTAAAGCTAAATTTTCAATCTCATCAGACCCTCCCAAAGACTGCGGGAACAAATGCTCTATGGTGAGTAGAGATGTACTCAAAAATTCAGGAGAATGGCAATACTCGCACAAATATTTTGCTCGTTGCCGTACCAACTGCTGGAGCTTATTTGAAATCGTCACGGTTGAGCAGCAATTTGGGCGTTGATGTAGGTAAAAATCATGTCTAATTCTCCTATACCCTCCAGTTCAGCAGCTTCTTCTGGCGTGAGAAAATCAGCCTTTTTTTTCTCCAAAAGTTCTTCCATCCGGGACTGGAGTTCTTCTGTGAACTTGAAAAGATTCATATTCTTTACTTTTTCAACTCGGATGCCAGTCGTTAGCCAAGAAGAGGGTCTAATTACTACTGGGGTCATGGCATTCTCACAGTCGATTTAGTTCTAGTGTACTATTAAGCGCGATCGCGCCTTCACACTTCATATCTATGAGCGATGAATAGTTAGGGATGCGATCGCTGTACTCCAAAATAGCTTTAGTACCCGTAGATATCGTTGCATCTTCTCAAGGTTGCAAGGTGTGCCAATTTGAAAGTAACGCGATTTGCGGATAGCAACACGGCGAAAGCGATCGCACTCTTCCCCTCTTTCTTCCTACGCCCCCATCCCCGAATATTGTTTCAATCCCCGCCGCCACATCCAACGATTCCAGACAAAAAACAGCAAACACCAACCGAACATTGCCAACAAACCCCGCCCTAAATCCACTGGCAACCCTACCAACAAGGCCGCCGGGAAATGCACCAGATAGGGAAATGGCGTCCACAGCACCACCTCACGCACCGCTGGCGGAAAAACTTCTAGGGGTGCCACAACGCCAGAAAGAAACAGATACAGCAAAAACCAGAATTGCTCGATGGCGCTAGCGCGTTCCGTCCAAAAAGCAAACAGAGCAAACGTGTATTGGATGAGAAAGCGGAGCGTGAAGGCGATCGCTAACACCCCGAAAAATAATAAAATTGTCCCCACACTCGGCAACCAAAGAGCCTTCGGGTAGAGAGTGAAAAACAAGATTATCAACCCCGCAATGAACGGTAAACGGGCAAGGCGTTCGGAAAGATGAGAAGCGACATGATGCCATACCGGGTCTAAGGGTTGCAGCAGCCGAGAAGACAACGTCCCTTGTACCACCTGCTTCTCAAATTCCCAAATTACCCAAACAACCGTAAACTGCCTCACTAGGAAAGCTGCAATGAAATAGCGGGCAAAATCTACTGGCGACAGACCAAACTGTCCACCTTGCGCGGCTGCCTCCATCCAAATCCCCATCAAGATGAAGGGCACAGAACCTGATAACGCCCACAAAAATAACTCTGCCCGATACTCCACCATATGAGCGTAATAAGCTATCAGCAAAGTTTTGGCTGTTCTAATTGCTGAACTCATACAACGACTCCCGCCCGAAACACCTGACCGATTACTTCTTCAATCGGCGGGTCAGTCACCGCCAAATCCAATACATCCATTTCCGCCAAAATTTTAGCGACTGTGCGTGTTAGCGCCTCCCGCCGCACCAGCAAACGCACCACTTGACCTTCTACCGCTTTGATTTCGCCATAAGATTTTAAAGATGCCAAACTTCCCCTTTCTACATCATCTTTCGGTAGCGGATGCGCCAACTCTACTTTCACCTCGCGGTACGGGGCAAAGCGGTCTAGGAGTCCATCCAAACTGCCATCATAAATTAGCTGACCTTGATGAATCAGTAGCACCCGCTGACACAAAGCAGTAATGTCTGCCATGTAGTGGCTGGTTAAGAGAATCGTCGCTCCATAGAGCTGATTGTACTCCCGCAAAAACTCCCGCACCCCAACCTGAGCATTGATATCCAGTCCCAGCGTCGGCTCATCCAAAAACAACACCTTGGGCTGGTGGAGGAGTGCTGCTAGCAACTCAGCCTTCATCCGTTCCCCCAAAGAAAGCTTCCGCACCGGCTGATTCAGCTTGCCTTGCAGTGAAAGCATCTCCGTCAGTTCCCCCACCATCCGCCGAAAATCTTTGTCGGGGATGTTATAAACAGCGGCGTTTATCCTCAGCGAGTCCATCGCTGGCAAGTCCCAGAGCAACTGTTGCTTTTGCCCCATCACCAGCGTAATTTGTTTCAAAAAGGACGCCTGACGCTGGAAAGGAACCTGTCCCGCCACTCTTACATTCCCTGCGGAGGGATGGATTAACCCCGTGAGCATCTTCAGCGTCGTCGTTTTTCCTGCGCCATTGGCACCTAAAAACCCCACGACTTCCCCCGGTTCAATCTCGAAGGAGACATCTTGAACCGCCTTCACCTCGCGGTAGGTGCGGCGCAGAAAGTGCTGTAATGTCCCCTTAAGTCCGGGTCCTTTGACCGCCACTGGGTAGACTTTGCTCAGTTTCTCAGCCGAGACGATGGGCATTGCAATTCTTGTAGTTTATGGATCTAACTTGATGATCTCAAAGGCGACTAGTTGTTGCTATCCAACTCTGGCAAGACTTTCGGCACTTCTTCTACCTTATTTGTTCTGTAAGCATGATTAGTTGACATTCTTGAGTATTGTTGAGTATAACTGAGACATAAAGAGTAAACTCAATAATACTCATCAATAAAAAATGGAGCAAGCATCATGTCAATTCGACTTCTTATTGAGCCTGCTTTTCGGGTTGATAAATCAACTTATGTCACCGAACTTGATCCATTAGTGCTGTATGAGTATTTTGGAGAACCGCAAAGTAACGGCGGCTCTTCTAATCTTCTGATTGCTAGAGAGGTTGTTGAACATAGTGAAGATGGCAGCATTATTAGCTTAGAGAGAAGCCAAGTGACATTTAAGACGGGTAGAAACGAGCGTCTCACTAGAATTATCGTTGCACAAGATGCGTTAGACAGATTGGAGAAAAACTCACACGAACTCCTTACTCAGTCTAACCTGCCTCAAGCAAAGATTCACCGTCCAGATACTCAAGACCAGAAAAAGCCGGAAGCATCTGTCAACATGAACAATTCTAGAAACCGAGCTTTTCAAGATGGGGATAGAAAATTTCTTCAGGAGCTAAGGTGCCTCCCTGCGAATACCATCGAAACTGGTCAGATGCTTATCACCAGAGTTCGTTCAGAGATTTATTCTGAAGGAAATTTGTACTATCACTCCACCTCTGGTAGATTTGTTGAAAGTCCGAGAAACTTCTGGACTATCAAAATTCAACCTAGAGCAAAAACGCTTCGGATTACAGTTAAAGGTCTACCAGAAGAGCATGATGGCAACTTGGTTAGTAGACTGAACTTAAAAAAAGACCGGGCAAGATATTCTTCTTTTATCATTGATGAAGTGAATCAAATTGATGATGCGCTCAAAGTGATCCGCAAAGCTATGACTCTCTAGACTCTGAAGGAGCGTATCAACGAAATAGGGCAGAGGTATCCCCTGCCCTAGTAGATAGCGCGATCGCTTCTCGTTAACTTACAGACTATGCATAAACTCGACCGTTGAGATAATAGTCTCGCGTACCCTTGGCATTAATGGCTTCTCCCAACCGATTTAAAGCATGGACGTAAGCCGCTGTTCGCATCGAAATCGCTAGTTCCTGAGAAATTGACCAAATTTTCTCAGTTTCTTCAACCATTTTTTCCATTAAGCGTTGATTGACTTCTTGTAGTGTCCAATAGAGTCCGCTGCGATTTTGTACCCATTCAAAGTAGCTGACTGTAACGCCGCCCGCATTGACTAAAATATCGGGAAAGACGTAAATCCCCCGTTCTTCCAGAATTCTGTCAGCGGCTGAATTAACCGGGCCGTTAGCAACTTCAAAGATATATTTTGCTTTAATATCCTTGACATTCGCCTCATTAATTTGATTTTCCAACGCGGCTGGAATCAGGATATCCACATCTAAGGCTAAAAGTTCCTCGTTGCTGATGACTTCATGTTCGTCTATGTGACAAACGGTATCTTGGCAGTAGAGGGCTTTAATTCCTTTGCTGGATAATTTGTATTGTCGAATTTTAGCAATATCTAATCCTTTTTTGGAATAGATTGCGCCTTGAGAATCGCTAACCGCAACGACTTTATATCCAGCTTTGGAAAGTAATTCTGCTATCTCTGCACCAGCATTCCCAAATCCCTGAACGGCTACGGTTGTCTCTTGAGGGAGCCGGTCAACTTTGCTCATGATGCTTTCAATCACAAAGAAAGCACCCATAGCAGTGGCGGTATCTCTGCCTAAACTCCCCCCCATCGTTAACGGTTTGCCGGTAACAACGGCTGGGGTAATTTGACGACGGATAATACTGTATTGATCCATCATCCAACCCATAATCATGGGATTGGTGTAAACGTCGGGTGCTGGAATATCCACGTCAGGGCCAATAAAGTCTGCGATCGCATCCACATAACCCCGACTCAGCCTTTCTAACTCCATTTTCGAGAGTTCTTTCGGATTCAGCGTTATTCCCCCTTTTGCACCACCAAACGGTAAATTTAATACCGCACACTTGAAGGTCATCCAAAAGGCTAAGGATTGCACTTCATCCATTGAAACATTGGGGTGATAGCGTACCCCTCCTTTCGTCGGGCCTCTGGTATCATCGTAACGGACACGATAGCCCTGAAAAATCCTCAAAGTGCCGTTATCCATCCGGACAGGAATTGAAACGGCTAAACTGGCTTTTGGATATTTTAAGTGTTCGGCTGCATCGTCGGAAATAGAAACAAATTTTAGGGCTTGTTCTAATCTTTGGCTAGCATCAGCAAATAATGAGTCTGACATCCCACGATTCCTCCTGTTGCACGATCAAGCTGGTATGCAAATACAAATTTCACTTTAAGAAAAGCAGAATGGTGCAAATTAAGCTAATTCTTGAGGATTGGAAGTGAAAAAGTTAACTGGTATGCAGCATAACCAATTACCCATTACAAACCCTACAAGTAATGTTTAATTACACCACCTGTTTCAGTAGATTCTCGCAATAGAAAACGATTGCTTTGGCTAGGGTTCTTAATTAAGTAGGCAAAAACCGAACCCTCTCTAAACCTATTTTTCAATAGGGAATTTTGCGAGTTGCTCATCGTCGAGTTTCTCAGCAAAGTGAGGATTTTTTGTTTATTTTTACCGACTTAATAAGTGTGCGCGTCGCACGTATTGCAATTAATTTTCTTTCTTGGAAGACGCTTAACTTTCCCTACCAACATTAAAACACAAAAAAAACTGTATTATATGTAACATTTTAAGAATAAGCGACACAATTCCGGTTTAAGTAGAGCTTAGGACGGCGGGGGAGGGGGGATGACCCATCAGCGCGATCGCTGTTTATGAAATATCTTGGAAATTAGTGGCAAGCTCTCTAAAGCAGTGTGAAACTGTAAACAGAGGAAATAATTCTCATCTGCCCTGATGTCAAGCAATCAGTTCTTGTGTCGGCTGAATTCTTATGATTGAAATCTTAGCCGCACTCTCTGCATCTGCGGCGGCAGGGATGAGAGTAGCTCTTCCCTTGCTGGTAATTGGTCTATTGCATAGTACCAATCTCTGGTCAAGCGTGCCCCTACTGTCGCGCTTTCCTCCTCCTGTCGTTTTAGGAGTGCTAACCAGCTGGTCGTTATTTGAGCTGTTCGCCTCGAAAAAGTTGTTGGGTCAGCGCGTACTGCAACTGATCCAGCTACTTTTCAGCCCAATTGTCGGAGCGATTATGGGCGTTGCCGTTGCCCAAATTGCTGGCGCTTCCACTGGCCTTCTCTGGATAGTTGCTGTGGTGGGCAGCTTATTAGCGTTCGTCCTCCAGCTAGTTCAGGTCGGCTGGTTCTACCGCTTGCGGCGTTTACCGCTGTGGGTCGTCTTTTTGCAAGATGTTCTGTGCGTTGTCTTGGTGGTCTTCGCCTTCGATGCGCCCAAGCATGGAGGACTCATCGCCTTACTTTTGTTGTGGCTGGCTATTCGCAGCTCTAAGGAATGGTATCGCTGGTATCGAGGACAAAAACGCTCTAGGGGACACTATCAGCAACCCGACTAAAGGAAAGCAAAAGTAAAAAAGCAAAAGAAAGGATTGTTTGTTTTTAGTTTGGCTTTTTTACTTTTTTGTTTTATTTTTAGTTTTTACATTAGTCCGACAAAGTGTAGAGGGCCGCGACCGCTAATTAACTCGATTACCAACGCAAGAAAGCCAAGCATTGCCAGACGTCCGTTCCAGACTTCTGCTGCTGTGGTCATGCCCCACTCCCAGCGCTCTTGGGGATACATTTTGACTTTCTTCTTGAGCTGTGTGACTTGGGATAGCTTCAAGCTGGGGGCGTCGAGAGCATCAATCACCAAAGTCGCCATTGCTTCAATAAAGCGGGGATGAGTATCTAGCGCTGGCACGCGGCGGAAGTCGTGGATGCCAGATTCTTCTGCCAGTTCGCGGTACTCGACGTCAATTTCTTGTAGGGTTTCGATATGCTCGGAGACGAAGCTAATCGGTACAACCAACAAATGTTCGACTCCCTTGGCTCCCAGTTCTTTTAGGGCGTCTTCAGTGTAGGGTTTAAGCCACTCAACTGGCCCGACTCGACTTTGATAAGCCAGGGTGTGGGGATTAGGTCGATTGAGGGTCTGCATAATTAGAGCAGTACAGTCCTCAATTTCTTTTTGGTAGGGATCTCCGGCTTCTTCAACGTAGCTGACAGGAACACCGTGAGCGCTAAAAAAGAGATGAACTTGGTCGGGATTGGGAAATTGGTC
>NZ_JAMPJZ010000103.1:0-16004 GCF_039961835.1 Trichocoleus sp. ST-U1 | reverse complement strand
TTTGTTTCTACACGAACATCATTGTTAGTTTGTTCGCGAAATTCTTTAGAGTTAATAATTTCTAGACCGGGTTGCCAGATATCTTCAATATTATAATATTTTGTGTTTTCTTCATCCTTTTTTGGTTTAAATGCCAAGCGTGGATCTTTCCAAGTAGCAAATAGGTAGCCAACTATCTCAGAACTTTCATTTGCTTGATCGATATTAGCGAAGTTAGTAATATAAATACCAATTGAGACTTCAGTCGGCTTTTTTTGATTAGGCGGTGTTTTTAGTAACTCAGGTGCAGTTTCCAGATTATTTGAGGAATCCTGCGCTTTAACCTGGGGAGAATGTACAAGTAGCAAAAGATAGGTGAAGGCTAAGAAACTTGTGAATCGTTTAATCCGGTTACACTTTTTATTCATCAATCGCCACTTGTGGTAGTTTTGCGGGAATATCTCATTTTTGCAGAAAACTACACTTCTACAATTCAACTAAAGTCGAAGCGAACCGAAGGTCGTCCTTTGAGGACATCGCCCTTGTTTACCGCACATTCTTTATGCTCGTGAAATAATCTATTTTGACAGTACCTATTGCAGTAAACAAGCAAAACGCTTTGAGATAGATTTGCTTGTTGCTAGTTCTGTGAACAATCGTTGTTTTTGCGCCAACAATGGCTAGGCTAGATCGGTCGCCAATCAATTATCGACGGCGTTCCTGCAACTTGCGATAAACATCTCTAACATCAACATGATGGTGAGCTAAAGCAACCAGGGTGTGATAGAACAAATCAGCAACCTCACCCGCGATCGCGTCCTTGTCGTCATCCTTGCAAGCCATCACCACTTCAGCAGATTCTTCGCCAACTTTTTTCAAAATCTTGTTATCTCCACCGGCAAATAGCTTGCTGGTGTAAGAACTTTCGCTAGGATTATCTCGGCGATCGCAAATCGTCGCAAACAAATCCGACAAGGTATCTGCGGGAGGCGGCGCTTTTTCCCCATCTACTTGATGAAAACAGCTGCGTTCTCCGGTGTGACAGGCAATTTCTCCCACCTGTTCCACAGTAACCAGCAGCGCATCGCTATCGCAGTCATAACGGAGACTTCGCACATTTTGTAAATGCCCCGAAGTCGCCCCTTTATGCCACAACTCCCCACGAGAACGGCTCCAATACCAAGCTTGTCCCGTTTCCAGCGTTTTCTGTAACGACTCCCGATTCATCCAAGCCATCATCAAGACCGTACCATCCAGATAATCTTGCGCGATCGCTGGCACCAGTCCCTGCTCGTTGTAGCGGATTCGATCGACAGGGATGGATTGGCTTAAAGCAGAGGGTTCAGCAGCTGGCATTTTCAGTACAAATGACTCACTTGTACAAGATATCACTCCTCACCACCAACTGCTCAGCACCCGTTCTAGATGCCTCAGATATTCTTCCGGGTTGTTCGCTAAAGTGAATAAGAGGTTGCAAGAAGCAGTTCCAGGCATTTGCCAAAGATGCTATTTAAGCTGGCTAACCAGGCTGGCTGATTGACTTCTGACAGCGTAAATGAGAACCTTGTGAGCCTTGAAGTCCTCTGTCTACCATCGAAGCTACCATTGAACCGTCGAACTGAATCGCTGAATCGAACTACCAAGTTGAATGCTACCCGATCGGAACTCCTAGGCTGCCTTCCAGAAACAAGAGCAAACACTCACAGGTAAATTCTGATTCGTTTGGTAGGACATGATTGGCATTACCCTCAGTAGGATAATTGAACAGCGTAATCTCTGCGATCGCAGCTTCCGCCTATCTTGAGGCAGAGATTTTATCATCAAAACGAGGAGATAACATTGATTACTTCTACAAATTTGAAAACCACCAAGTCAGAAGAAATATTCGCCGCTGCTCAACATTTGATGCCAGGAGGTGTCAGTTCACCAGTCCGGGCGTTTAAATCGGTGGGAGGACAACCCATCGTCTTTGACCACGTCAAAGGTGCCTATATCTGGGATGTCGATGGCAACCAATATATCGACTACGTTGGCACCTGGGGACCCGCGATTTGCGGTCATGCCCATCCAGAAGTGATTAGTGCCTTGCACGAAGCCCTGGAAAAAGGCACCAGCTTTGGTGCCCCCTCCGTGTTGGAAAATGTGCTGGCAGAGATGGTGATTGACGCCGTACCCAGCATTGAAATGGTGCGCTTTGTCAACTCCGGAACCGAGGCGTGCATGGCAGTTCTGCGCCTGATGCGAGCTTTCACCGGACGCGACAAGTTAATTAAATTTGAAGGCTGCTATCACGGTCACGCCGATATGTTCCTGGTGAAAGCTGGCTCCGGCGTCGCTACCCTCGGCTTGCCGGATTCTCCAGGCGTTCCCAAGACGACAACCAGCAACACGCTCACCGCCCCCTACAATGACCTGGAAGCCGTCAAAGCTTTATTTGACGCAAACCCCGACCAGATTGCTGGGGTGATTCTAGAGCCAGTGGTGGGCAATGCTGGCTTTATTACGCCGGACGCGGGTTTCCTGGAAGGTTTACGAATGATTACGCAAGAAAATGGCGCGTTACTCGTATTTGACGAAGTCATGACCGGCTTCCGGATTGCCTACGGTGGGGCACAGGAGAGATTTGGGATTACCCCTGACTTGACAACGCTGGGTAAAGTAATCGGCGGTGGCTTGCCGGTGGGTGCTTACGGTGGACGCCGCGATATTATGTCGATGATTGCTCCAGCCGGGCCAGTGTATCAAGCCGGGACGCTTTCGGGGAATCCTCTGGCGATGACTGCCGGAATCAAAACGCTGGAATTGCTGCGAAAACCAGGCAGCTACGAGCAGTTAGACAAGATGACAAAGAAGCTCAGTGATGGTTTGCTGCAAATTGCTAAGGAAACAGGTCATGCGGCTTGCGGCGGTAGCATCAGCGCGATGTTTGGCTTGTTCTTCACTCAAGGGCCAGTCCATAACTACGAAGATGCTAAAAAGTCTGACTCGAACAAGTTTAGCCGCTTCCATCGCGGAATGTTAGAGCGGGGCGTATATCTGGCACCTTCTCAGTTTGAGGCTGGATTTACTTCTCTGGCACACACAGATGAAGATATTGACCGCACTTTGGCCGCAGCGAGAGAAGTAATGTCTGGGCTGTAAGTTAGTCTCGCTACGCTTTCATCCCGCCAGGAACTTAAGTTCCTGGCTAATCGCTCAAGCCCGTTAAAACGGACTGGGAAAATTAAATTTGAGTTGGATAAACCTGAATTTTGCGATTAGCCAGGAACTTGATTTTCATCAGCCATGCACGTTAGCGCTATATAGAGCGCCAGGGAAAAGTAAGCGCAGAGATCCAAGACTTAATAAATGAATTAGAATTGCTATCTAGACAGTAAGTTAAAACGCGAGAAAACCTAATGTCTGCATAGTTTACGCTATCGCTTATCCATCTAAAAATACTTAATTTTGCCTACTTATAGGCGATCTAAATTGAGATAGAATACGAGACCACCCTCAGGTGCGTGGATAATTTGTTCAATAGCGACGGGTAAATCTTCGGGTTGATAAAAAGCTGGAATTTTCTCAAATTTTTCTTCTGATACTTCTAATATTTTAGGCATTTCAGAGACGGGAATACCTAATTTTTCTTTTTGCTTGATGGTGCAAACAATTAGATAGTGGTAGTCTGTTTCGTGGGATTTTAGAAATAGCGCCGATAGATCGATAAGCGCGATCGCTTCCTGTTCGTATTCCATTAACCGGCGACCATTGGTTAGGGCAGCATGGGGTGTAAATGCTTTGAGAACGCGCTGAACTCGGTCAATTGCGATCGCGTACTGTTCGCTTCCCATCTGAAACGAAACCAGTTTTCGCTTGGAAACACGAGTTGAGACGAGAGCTTTAGTCCGAAATCGGCGATTCATAAGTTCTTCAATGTTTAATTAATTTAGCGATCGCTTCTAATAACTGAACTTCGTTGTAAGGTTTAGTAAAGTATTGAATCGCTCCTAACTCTAATGCCATCTGACGGTGTTTGAACCCACTCCGGGAAGTCAACATGGCAACGGGAATCGAGGCAAATTGAGGCTGGGATTTTAGATTTCGCAACAGTTCAAATCCGTCCATCCGGGGCATTTCAATATCGGCAATGATTAAATCGCAGTTTAAGCCTTCCTCTAATTTAGATAAAGCGTCTTGACCATCTTTGGCTTGCGCGACTCGGTAACGGGCGCGAATTAGCGTTAGCGAGAGTAACTGCCGAATCGTGTAAGAGTCATCGACGACCAAAATTTGGGGTTGAGAACTTCCTGTCGGGGCAAGGAGTGGCGTGCTATGTCGTGTCCCTAAATCTGATTTATTATCAACTGAAATTGTGGTGCCGCTTTGAGTATAAAATTGCCCGATTAGATCGTCCACATCTAAAATCGTTACGACCTGACCATCTCCCATAATCGTGCAACCAACAATCCCGCGAGGCTTTGAGAGGGGAAGCGGTAGGGCTTTTACCACGACTTCTTGTTGACCGATGAGACGTTCCACGACTACAGCGAGAACACCTTCACTGGAAGCTAAAACCATCACCGGGATATAGTCCTGGGCAATGGGGTCGGGAGAGGGGCCGTCGGGATGAGGGACACTATAGTGAAGTAATTCTTGCAAACGCACTAGGCGGATAAATTCTTCTCGCCACCACAACATGGTCTGCGTCCCAGCCATTTGAATCTGATGCCCTTGAATGTGGAGAATTTCCTCTACGGCGTCTAGAGGGATTGCTACCGTATTGCGATCTGCTTTAACCATTAAGGCGTCGCTGATCGATAGCATGAGTGGTAATTTCAGGATAAAGCTAGTACCTTTGCCCGGTCGTGAATCTACTTTGACCGTCCCCCGTACCTGCCGCAGATTGGTGCGAACCACATCCAGCCCCACCCCCCGACCAGAAAGTTCCGTGACCTCTCTGGTGGTGCTGAAACCAGGCCAGAAGAGGAATTCGTAGAGGTCGGCAATCGACAGTTCGTCAGCTTGTTCGGCTGCCACAAAGCCGCCTGCCACGACTTTGGCGCGGATGGCTTCCGGGTCAATTCCTCGTCCATCATCGGTAATGGTAATGATGGTTTGTCCGCCTTGGTGAAAGGCTTCAATTTCGATTTGACCGCTGGGGGGTTTCCCCAGGGCGAGGCGGGCTTGGGGAGTTTCGATGCCGTGATCGAAGGCATTTCGCACCAGATGCACTAGGGGGTCGCGCAGGGCGTCTAGCAGGCTTTCATCAATGGTGGTGTCTCGTCCCAGGAGGAGAAGATTGACTTCTTTGTTGTGCAAGCGACACAGATCCCGCAAAGCGCGAGGGAGGTGATCGACTGCGCGACTGAAGGGGACGACTCGCAGTTGCATGACACGCGATCGCAACTGGTCGGTGATCCGGCGGAGTTGATCGGTGCTGCGTTCAAATTTCACCGCGATTTCGTCAATCTTCGTTCCCGATAGCGCGATCGCTTCGGTCGTTTCAATCACAGATTGAGCGGTGGAGTGAAATTCTGTATATTGATCTAATTCCAATAAGTCGAAAGTCGAGGGCAAAGATTTAATAGAAGCAAGATTTGTGGTTTTTGGGCGATCGCTTTTGCTATTTTCAGTGCTAAGACGGTCATATTCTTCTCGGAGCTGCGTTCCAAATTGATTTAAAGCTACAATACTCTTCCGAATGCGCTTCGCTTCAGTGCGTAGTTGAGTTTCTTGTAGTTCCAAATTTGTCCGGTTAATCACCAATTCGCCCACCAAATTCACTAATTCGCTTAAGCGTTCTAGATCTACGCGAATCGTCGGGCGTTGCCAACCTGTGGGGGAAGAAACAGGTGAGGATTGAGGGCTGGGTGAGGGCTGAGGAGAGAGGGCTGAGGGCTGAGGAGAGAGGACTGAGGACTGAGGACTGAGGACTGAGTGAGGACTGAGGGCTGAGGACTGAGGACTGAGTGGGGACTGAGGACTGAGGGCTGAGGCTGGTGTCGAGGAATCCTCAACTGGTAATTCTGGAGTGGAGATGGCTGGTTCCTCAGTCCTGAGTCCTGTCACCTCAGTTCTATTACTGAAGGGTGTCGAGGAATCATCAACTGGTGATTCTGGAGTGGAGAGTATTGGTTCCTCAGTCCTCAGTCCTTTTAGCTCAGTCCCATTCAAAGGCTGTATAGTAATGGCTTCTCCCTGCAATAGCTGAGTGCGGGCAGATTGCAAGTTTTGGGCAATTTCCCATCCCTGTTTTTGGAGGAGTTCTACACTCAAATGAGGGGTATCGATCAAAGTTCTCAAATACTCAACAATTTGCCCAAACTCTGCCAGTTGAAGCATCCCAGCTACCCCTGAAAGTTGGTAATAGACTTGGTTAAGTGTCGCTATTGTTTGCTCTAAAGTTTCTAATTTAACTTGAGAAAGTTCCGTTTCCAAATGGTTAAAAACCGGAAGTAAATCTTGTTCAAAAATTCTTTTAATAGTTTGCAGGTTTGCCCGATTGTTAAGGCTAGAGCCATTACTGGAAGCAGCGGGCTTAGCATACTGATTTTCTAGCTGGGCTAGAATTTGGGCGATCGCTTCCACTTCAGCTACAGAGGTTGCCTGCATTGTTGCTCCATTATCCTTGGCTTCCGGCTGACAGACTTGGTTGGCAATGGTTCTCAGGAGATCGACCCCTTGCAGCAAAGCGGTAATCGTCGTTGGATTGATTTGGGATAAATCAGCGCGATCGCGCAGAATTGCAAAGCTATCTTCCAGGCAATGAGCCGCTGTCGATAAGGTTTCAAAACCAAACATCAAAGCCGAACCTTTTATCGAGTGGGCAGCTCGAAATAGGTTTTGAACCGCTTGCGATCGCGCTTCAACTTCATTGCTGCTTTCTATCAATAACAGATTGGCTTCTAGAGATTGCAAGAATTCTTGAGTTTCAGTTACAAAAATACCGATTAGCTCATTGAAATCATCCGAATTCATACTTTTTCCCTTTAAATAAGTCAGCCTTTAAACGTGACTTTGGATTTTATTTAATTAATTTCCATCTTTGTAACAATGCTACATATCAAATATACTAGTTATTGCTTAATTGTTAGTTAAAGAACTTGCCTACTGTAAACATAAATCGCAATGATATTAAATAAAAAATGAAGTTATTAATTTTAATTACTCCATTTGATTGGTCTGGCATTTTTCTGTTTCCCTCCGGCACCCCTCGCCAAAAAGCGATAAGGGGTGCTGGAGTGAGGTTCTGAATCCTTGACTGCTTATTGCGAGCGGAAGTTTGTCACTGAACTTTGGAGTTTATTCACGACAACAGCTAACCCACCAAGTGAATTCGTTACGTCTTCCGCTTTTTGGGCAGTGTTGGTAGAAATAACGTTCACCTGCTTCACACTGCCTGCAATTTCTTCTGCCGAAATTGTCTGTTTTTGAGCAGCACGAGTAATGTTTTGTACCAAAGCATTAATTTCGCGGCTGACTTCAATAATCGCAATCAGATTCGTCTTGGCAGCTGCGGCAATGTGCGTTCCTTCAACAACTTGTTGAGTACCGGATTCCATTGCCCTCATCACCCGACTAATTTCATCTTGAATTGTCTTCACAATCTCCGATATTTCTTCGGTTGCTGAGGCAGAGCGTTCTGCTAGCTTGCGAACTTCCTCCGCTACGACTGCGAAGCCTTGTCCTTGTTCTCCGGCGCGTGCTGCCTCAATTGTGGCATTTAATGCCAGCAAGTTTGTTTGAGAAGCAATTTGCGAAATAGATGTTACAATTTTGCCAATTTGTTGCGACCCTTCACCTAAACGTTTCATCATTTTTGAAGTTTCGGCAATCGTTTGGCGGAGTTCGTTAATTCCATCAACTGTACGGTCTACCGCTTGTCCTCCCATTTCTGCTGTGGTAGCAGCTTGCTGTGCCACTTGTTCGGCTCGTTTTGCAGCATCTGAGACATCTTTAATCGAGTTGAGCATCCGCTCAATTTGTTTTAAGGTGGACTCAATTTGCAAGGCTTGGGTGCGAGCTTGCTGTGCGAGTTCGTTAGTGTTACCAATCGATGCAGTTGTGGCTTGATTAGCTTGAGCGGCTGCATCTTGGATATTAATGACCACTTTCCGTAAAGAGGTGACAAGGTAGTTGAAAGAGTCTGCTAATGCTCCTAAGATGTCATTGGTGACTTGAGCTTTAACCGTTAAATCTCCCTTGGCTGCACCCTTAATTTCACCCAAAAGCTTGACGACTTGTTGAGTTAGAGAATCTGCCTCAATTTTTCGCTCTTCTGCTAATTTGATAAGTCTATCAGCCGCTTCTTTTTGCTGGGTAATGTCGAAGCGAATCCCGATATATTTGATGATATTGCCATTAGTGTCAAAGATTGGGGACACTGTAGTGTCAACCCAATACAAAGAACCATCTTTGCGCTTATTTTTGATTTCTCCTTTCCATACACCGCCCCGATAAACCGTAGCCCAGAAGTCTTGGAAAAAGGATTTCGGGTGGTAGCCAGAGTTAACGATGCGATGGTTTTGCCCCATTAGTTCTTCCTGGGTGTATCCAGAGATTTGGCAGAACCGCTCGTTAGCATAGGTAATGGTTCCTTTTAAGTCGGTTTCGCTGACAATCGCCGATTCATCAAGGGCATTTTGCCGGTTTTTCAGTTCTTGCAGCAGGCGTTCCTGCTCCTTGGCGAGTTGTTGTAAACGTTCTTGGGCTTGCTTGTCGCTAGTGATGTTGCGACAAACAATCGCCCCGCCTTTGAGGACACCGTTGTCGTCCTTCAGCGGTCTGCCGTTAATTTTTGCCCACAAACCTTCTGGTATACCAGGATGACGAGTAAACATCTCTACGTCGTCAACGGCTTCGCCTCGGATCGCTTTTGTCATCGGTAAATCTGCGGTTGGGTAAACGGTCACGGTATCGGGCAAAAACAAGCCATACTGCGTTGACCATCGATCGGGGGGGGCATCTCCTGAACCCAATCCGAACATTTTCTCCGCAGCGGGGTTGAACAGTAAAAACTTTCCGGTTTCATCGGCGACGATGACTGCCTCACCCATACTGTTGAGTACTAATTGCAAGATACTGGTTTGCTGCCGAAGTTCAGCCGAGGAACGAGCCAAATCTGCTGCTGTTCGCTGTAAATCTGCTTCCGCTTGTTTGCGATCGCTAATGTCGGTGCAGACGCCAACCCACTCGCGGATACTACCATCTTCTGCTAAGACGGGAATCCCGCGAACCCAGAAGTATCCATAGCTGCCATCTGCGGCTCGGATACGATACTCAACCTGATAGAGACTCTTCGTTTCAAGGGCTTTATTCCAAATACGAGCAGTGGGATCGCGATCTTCTGGATGCACGGCATCCAACCATCCCCAGCCTTTCACTTGTTCCTCGCTTTGACCTGTAAACGCTCTCCAAGCTGGCATATCAACCACTTGTCCTTGGGCGTCTGTCGCCCAGACTATCTGCGAGGTGGCAACGATCAATGAGCGATACCTTTCCTCGTTCTGACGGATGGTTTCCTCAGTAGCTTTGCGCTCAGTAATGTCATTGTTGATTTCTAGGATCGCTTTAGGCTGACCGGATTCCTCCCGTTGCAATGTCCAGCGACTCGCGACAACGATCTGTGTCCCATCGCGCTTGGTGTGGATGAGTTCACCTTCCCAACGTCCATCCCGCAGGCACGCGGCTTTAATTTCCTCGACGGGTTGGGGAAAGATGGTTTTTAAAAATGCGTGGATGTATTGTCCTACGGTTTCTTCCTTTGCCCAGCCGTAGAGCCTTTCTGCGCCTTGATTCCAGTAAGCGATGCGATCGTCGAGATCCCGAAGCATTATGGTGTCATTGGCTAAATCCAGCATCTGCACCTGTTGCTGCAATGCTTCTTCTGTCCGCTTGCGATCGCTGATGTCGGTGGAAATCCCACAGAGGGCGTAAGTAGTTCCTGTCGAATTTCTTAAGAGAAACTTCGTGGAAAGGTAGGTGTGGAGTCCGTCATCTTGAGGTGCAACCTCTTCCATTTCTAAAGAAGTTCCGGTTTCAAGTACCTGGCGATCGTTGGCACCATAAGCATCAGCGATTTCTTTCGAGAAGAAATCGTAGTCAGTCTTGCCAATAACCTGCTCTTTGGTCGTGTGGAAGAGGCGTTCGTACTGGCGATTGACCAGAATGTAACGACCTTCCAAATCTTTGAGATAGATGACGGCTGTGTAATTGTCGATGATTGCCTCTAGGCGTTCTTGACTTTCCCGAAGCGCTGCTTCTGCCTGCTTGCTTGAGGTGATGTCACGGGCAATGCAGTACATCACTTGATTTTCAGCAGCCGCGTTCGCAGTCCACGCTAACCATCGGTAGGAGCCATCTTTACACCTGTAGCGATTTTCAAAATACAGTACTTGCGAACCAATAGTCAGTTTTTCGGCTTCGGCTAAGCTCTTGTCTCGGTCATCTGGATGGATAAACTCAATAAACGGTTGAGCCAAAAGTTCCTCGACCGCGAAGCCCAGGATTCTTGTCCATGAAGGATTGAGGCGCTTAAAAGTGCCGTCAAATCCGATAATACACAGCAGGTCAAGAGAGAGAGTAAAGAAGCGATCGCGTTCTTGATTCGCTTCCGTTAATTCTGCCGTGCGCTCATCAATGCGTTGTTCGAGTTCTTGATTCAGGGTGCGAAGTTCCGTTTCTGCGCGCTGGCGTTTGATATCAATGCCATTCAGGTTTCGAGAATTCCACCAAATCAGAACGGCAAAAACAATAATATTCAAGCTACCTAAAACCGAGATGGCGATCTCGGTTTCCAAAGACTTCGCCCGGTACCCGGCTAAGATTATCCAACCTAAAAGTGGCGGAATTCCAAGTACAGCCGGTGACATCCGCCTCGCCATCATACCCCCTGCATTCTGGCTGGTGACAACTGCCATCACCCCTCGATCTGGACGAGCAAACAGAATGCCGGTGCTAAGAAGCGCAAATCCCACTGCTGCGTGCAATGCCATTTGGGTGTAAGAGCTAATCCCATAGAGGGATTTCACGCCATAAAGGTAGCCCAGTACCCCCAGCAAGGCGACTGAGAATGCCGCTAAGCTAAGAATTTGAGCGGCTTGATAATTAATATAGGGGCCGAGAAACAGCAGTAGAGCCACCCCCAACATCAAAAAATTAAGGGCAGTATTGGGAGCCATCCGACCAGGGGAGGAAGTGCCAAAGGTGTCTGACGACGCCTTGAACAGAAGTTGGTCAATGCCGAAATCCCACCCCAGAACATACTGCATCAGCGTGAGCAAACCGACGACCATAACGATCCCGGCAAACCATTGTCCCAAGCGGCGCTTCGACTCGTCAGCGGGATAACGGTGCCACAACCACAACGATGTACCGCTGAGGATAAAACACACCGCTGCGTTTGCTTTCATCGTCACCAGACCTGGCAAGATGCTTTTCAGGATGGGAATGTTAAACATCCAACCTAGTAGTACCGCACAACCGATTGCAATGACTGCTATAGTGGCTTTTTTAGAAAAGGATTGAAGTGTCCCGATGAGGTCGGAAGACTGAGGCACCTCTATCGGCTGATATGAACTTTCCATCTTATGGCTCCGGCAATCTATGATTTACCAGCGATCCGAATGCGCGATCGCTTCTACATCCACAATCATGAGTAAGCGTCCCTGACAGTCATATAAGCCTCGCAAAAAAGGAGCCAGTTCCTCACTCACCTCTGCTGCCGAGACAATTTGATCGGGATCGAGAGATAGCACACCCTCGACATGAGAAACTGCTAATCCCATCCGCATCGATGGGAGATTGATATCGCGCGGGTCGGGCGCTTCTACGACTAAAATCCGACTCCGAGCTTCGTGACTTTCCACAGGGTCGGCACCCATGAACCGACCAAAATCTGCTACTGCCAGAATTTCCCCTCGCAGATTGGTTAAACCCAATAAAAAAGGAAGCGTATTCGGAACAGCGGTAATGGTCTGATCGCCCAAAACCAGCACTTCTCTGACTGCTGTTAGTTCGACTGCAAACAGGCTCTTGTCTTGACCAAAGAGAACGAATTGGCGAGGCATAAACAATTAAAAATGTAAAATTAAAAATTATAATTATTGATTAATTTTTAATTTTTAATTTTTAATTCTTAGAGAAGGCGTCGCACCAGATTAATAAACTGTTTCGCCTCAAGTGGCTTACTTACATAAGCATCGGCTCCCAGCTCGATTCCCCAAGCTTTATCAATCTCTGTATTTTTTTGCGTACAAAACACGACAGGTAAGTGTTTGGTTTCCTCGTTCTCTCGTAACTCCCGCACCACTTCAAATCCGTTCATTCGTGGCATGACCACATCCAATATCACGAGGTCGGGTGGCTTCTCCTGGATGCGAGCGATCGCTTCCTCTCCATCACTCGCTCTCACCACTTCCATCCCCGCTTCTTGTAAAATTCGGCAAATCATCTCTAGTTCAGTCGGCACATCATCGACGACTAATACTCTCGACATCATAACCCTCACAAGTATTTATTGTTAACTCGATTCTATCTGAGTCTATTCCCGCTCAAAAAGCCTCAGTATTTTCACCGAAACATCTTTTAATATTGTTCTCATTTACTGAAAATAAACCTTGCTAAAGTTCGTTTCCGTCCCAAGAAATTTAGCTGTATTGTTAAATATTTGTTGCTTCAATTTACATCTTGCACCAGAGCCGGTTCAAATAGAATTCGCAGCGATGCAAACTAAGCTTTTCTGCACCAAATCACGTTAAATCAAGAGTTTAAAACCCGCATCTCATCTGGTTCTTGTATGCCTAGATGTGATTTGAATCACCGATTTAAAAATAATCCAAACTCGTAGTTAAATATCCCATCACATCTATTGAATGCTGAAAACTTAATTAAGTTATCAGCTTGATACCCTTAAAATTATAAAACACATAAATAAAATTGCAGGATTTCGCCAACCCTGATTTTCAAACTCCTTAATTCAAAGTAAAGTTTTTTAGACTTTCAAAAACAAACTTTACGATTTTCAAATAATTTTGATTCACTTTTTTGATGCAAATAAAAAGAAAGGCACTTTTTCTAAAAATTTTGGTGCTTTACAGTTTGTGCAAAAGAGGCAGCAGGCTGCTTAAGCTGGCGATAAACTTTACCACTTTTGCTAGAAGAGGGAGTATGAGGAACGGGTAGCTGTCGCCAGAGGAGGACAGGGATACTGAGGACACCTAAAATCATCACCACTCCAGCCGTTATCCAGACAAACAGACGATTTGCCTGATAATCGCTACGCTCAATTTGCCAAAAAACCTGGTTGTAGCGCCATGCAGCAAAGGCAATTAGGACAATGCCAGCAACCACCAGACTGATGCCAAGGCTCTGGGAACTGATGAACGAGTGAGAAGTGCTATCCTGACCTGTGACGGCGGTTTGCAGTTGCTGTAGAAATAAACCAAAGCGAGCTAAAGCAAACCCAAATCCAATCAATGCAATTGAGGTACGCAACCAAGCCAGAAATGTCCGCTCATTGGCTTGATGCTCTCGCTGGCGGTCGATTTTTGGTTGTTTATCCATTTCTCCTCTGGCTCAGACATTAGCAGGTTCTAGTCTTAATTTCAGCAGCTTTCCCAATTTCAGAGGCTCCAGTATTTTTCTAAAAAAGCAATATCCTATTGGACACGGGTAATCTTGATCCCCCAATTCGCAACCGCCTCATTTAATTGCTGCAATAAAGTTTGAGCGATTTCGCTTCTAGAATGAACCGCTTGCTCTAGCTTAATTCGACCAATTTCAGAGCGCAGGATAGAGATAACCAAGTTTTTTAACGCTATCTCAATATTTTCAACAGTGTAATAAGTGCGTTCTAAATTTAGGATGCGCCAATACACAATTGCATCGACTTCCAGGGACACATTATCTTTTGCGATCGCTGGCTGGCGCTCAATTTCCAAAACCTGTTCGCGGGTTGTATTCTGATAGACAATCGTATCAAGCCAAGGCAAGATAAAGTGGATACCTGGTTTCAGAGTTCGATGGTATCGACCCAAGCGCTCTACTAAGGCTTCATTACTTTGACGGATAATTTTGACAGAGTATCCCAGCACGTAACCAATGATGACTGCACCAAGAGCAGCAAGGAATAACTTCATCTGTATTGTCTTGCTGGGATATTTTCACAAAGCAATTGGGCTTTTATTTTCAGAATGATGTTAACTCAAGGGCACTGTTCACCCTAAGTTTTAACCACTCCAAAAATGCAGAGAATAACCAAAATTTTGCGTATTTTTGCAAAACCTCCGCGTTATTTGCGTTTAAAAACCGTTTAGCGATAGTTATTAAATTGCAAAGCAACCGGATAATCTTCCTGCTTCAAGCGTTGAATTACCAGTTGCAAGTCATCTTTGGATTTAGCAGAAACTCGCACGGCATCACCTTGAATTGAGGGTTGCACTTTTTTAATTTCGTCCCGAATTAGTTTGGTGATTTGTTTAGCGATTTCCTGGCTGAGTCCTTTACGCAGTTTGATTTCCTGCCGAATGCGATTACCGCCAGCCGGTTCAATTTTGCCATAATCAAAGATTTTCAAGCTAAGGTTGCGCTTGGCGGATTTAATTTGCAGGATGGTATGAACAGCATCCAAGGTAAATTCGCTATCGGTGCTAATTGTAATAACGTCGTCGCCTAATTCAAGGGTAGTTTTAGTGTCTTTGAGGTCGAAGCGGCTTTTTATTTCCCGCTCAGTTTGGTCTACGGCATTGACCAATTCTTGCCGGTCAAAATCGCTGACAATATCAAAAGAGTATGTAGAAGCCATAAAGAATCGTTAGTGGTTGGCTAAATTGATATTAGAAAAATCGCTAATTGCTATTGGCAGAAAGTAGGCTGAGGACAAATAAGGTGCTACTGCTCAGAGTACCGATGCCGAACATTAGCGATCGCGCGATTGGGACATTGAGAATATAAAAAACGGAGTATAATGACCGGGCAACAACGAAGGCGATCGCTGCGATCGCTGCCAAGGGCGAATTTACACCTGTCACATAAGCCATCAGGGCTGCCGCCGCAAATATCATAAATGCTTCAAACGAGTTTTGGTGCGCCCAAGTGGCTCGTTGTCCGTAGGGAGGCAGCTTATCAAACATGGCTCGCGGAGCCGCCGTGTCATACCCCACAGTCACACGGGCGTAACCCACCACCAAAAAGGGGATATAAATCAGAACAGCGGCTGCGGCAATGCAGTCGAGCAGAATAGCAGATACTGGGATCATAGCTTTATTGTAGAGACGCCAGCGGTAGCGCTCTTAATGCATCGCGTCTTTTTAATCAAAGTAGAACAGAGTCACCACTTTGCGTTGTTCTTCCGCATCCTGACAAGTTTTGAGCAGGGTGTGGCTGTCGTGAAACGCAAAACAGATTAGCTGCTGACACCGAGAAACTATCTCTTGATTGCATAGAGCGCTGGCTTCAGCCAGCGATAAATTGTCGTTTTCGGGATTTTCTACCAAATGCATTACCTGTTCCAACTGCTCCCGCGATTCCCGTGGCTGACGCTCTAAGCTTTGGGGCAAAATTACAGTCAGCAGGCTAGAATCGGCTCGCATCGCCCCTCGGATGGCGGCAAAATTGGTTCCGGTAGCACCAGAGGTGATGAGTCGATTCCCGGTTAAAACCAAGGCATAGCTCATCATCTCAATGAGATTTTGATGGGTGATCGGAACGTGACGCGACCCCAGCAGGGCAATCCGTTTGGAACCTGTTTGCTGGATAGTCGCCAGTTCTTGCGCTAAGGCATCAAGCTTAGGAATGTCAATGGATTGGCTCAATGACGATTTCTGTCTGAACAACCTCGCTATTTTATCAGACCCGGATGACAACAGCGATGGAGTTTCTGCATCTTAGTTGCCGAGTTCTAAGTTCCATTGGTTAGCGAGAATTATTTGCACTTTTATAAAAAGCTATGCTACATTTATAAATCGTCGGACGGACGCATAGCTCAGTTGGTTAGAGCACCACGTTGACATCGTGGGGGTCACTGGTTCGAATCCAGTTGTGTC
>NZ_JAMPJZ010000102.1:0-16220 GCF_039961835.1 Trichocoleus sp. ST-U1 | reverse complement strand
ATTCTGGTTGGTATTGTTGCTCATATTATTGGGAGCAATGACAGGGTATTGGGGCTACCGACCACTCGAAGACTTTACCCGTGTACACAGACACAGCTTGATAGAACTTTTAGACCTGGATAGGACGAGCAAGTTTCCCTCGTACTCAACGTTCCGACGAGTCCTCAAAACAGTAGATTTTCAGCCTTTAACAGACTTAATTCTTTACTTGGGCAGCCGCTTTTGTTCCACCGATGCCTGGAGAACGGCTGGCAATTGATGGGAAAAGCATTCGCTGCACGGTTACAGATTACACCGAGTCTTATCAAAACTTTATCAGTACAGTATCGGTTTACAGTCACCAACGGGGCATTGTTCTGAGAACGCAACCGATGTCAAATAAGCACATGAGTGAGGTGGCTATCGTACAGCAATTAATCTCTGAATTTTGTGGTCAACAGGTGATTTTCACTCTTGATGCTTTACACTGCCAAAAAAAACAGTATCGCTAATTATCAACAGTGGCATTGACTACCTGATTGGATTAAAAGACAATCAACCCACCCTATATAAAATGGCTCAACGCCAATCACAACGAGATATCCCACTCAGTAGTGCTACAACTGTAGAAGATATTCATTCTCGACAAGTGCAACGCGAGTGCAAGGTTTTCGCCGTTCCCCAACAACTACAGCAAACATGGACTGGAATTAAAACCTTTGTCGTTATTGAACGAGAGGGCAAACGTGATGGTCAGCCATTTCACGAGCGTCAGTTCTATATTTGTAGCCAGTCTTTATCTGCCCAACACTTGCTTGCCGACACCGTCGGACATTGGGGAATTGAAAACCGACTGCATTGGGTGAAAGACGTGACTTTCTCGGAAGATTTTCCACCCCGACGTGGTGGCAATGCTCCGGTTAACTGGGCGATTTTACACACCTTTTTCATCACGATTGCCAGATATCTCGGTTTCCGAACGATTCCACAGGCACAACGCACTCTAGCCAACCAACTCCACCGTGTTTTTTCTCTCCTTGTATGAAACCATCCTGCTACCCGTGAACAGGGAGGGGCAGGGGTGGGGTCAAACCCTACTGCCTCTCATCGAGAACTGCTAGATTAATTTGCTAGAAAACAAAAAAACCGGGTTTTTTAAAACCCGGTTTCTCAAGAATTGTATTTTTCTCGTTCGACAACCTGTTTAAGGTTCCTGAAACGTTTCCACTTTGCCATCAGGGCTAAGAACTACCCGGATGTGGGCGTTGCGCTCGCCTTCGATGGGAGAAACAAACGGTTTCCCTGGTACTGGCATCCCGGTACGGTCAATATACTTGACTGACAGTTCTCCTAAGGGGCGAATGCGTTCGATGGAGCCATCCGGATTCAGCCGGAGATAGTATTGCAGCGGCTGTGTCAGCTCGGCGGGCGGTTTCCATTGCTGTTGGAAATAGTCCCGCACTTGTGCGACTTGAGGAATCGTGTCAAATAGCCGGTCATTCTGGGCGCGATCGCTTCCAGATTCGCTGCCGCGTTTCGCTGCCGGTGGGGCAACGCTGCCGCGAGTCGCACCCGGACTCAGATCGCTGTTATTTGCAGCCGAGCTTTCCGCAGGAAGGCTGGCAAGCGACGGCAGATTGGGAAGCGGGGGAGGCGCGGCAGGAATGCCGGGGGCATTGGGGGATGCAGACTGGTTTGCACCCTCAGAACTTGAGGCGATGGAACCAGGCGCAGGAGCTGATTGCCCGATTCGGGGCGCACTCACCCCACCGCTACTGGGGAGCGGCTCAAACGGGAGATTATTGCGAATCGCCTGCTTTGGCTGTTCAGCCGGGGGTTTGGGGATGGGCGGGAAGTTACTGGGAGGAGGGGGCTGGAAAATGGCTCTTCCCTCTGGGGCAGAACGTTGTTGAATCGGGGGCAGATTGCTGAAAACGGGGTTGGAATTTCCAGGGGGATTCCGAGGAACAACGACGACCCCTGGGCTTTTGGCACTGAAGGGTGTCGGCGTGGTCACAGGAGCCGGAGATAACAAAATTGACGAAGGAGACCCCGTCGGCGTCGGCGATGGGGAAGACAAAGGAGGAGGCGTCGGCACTCCCGTCGTTGGAGTCGGCGTTATTGGAACCGGCAACACCTCGGTACCGGGCACTGGTGCCGGGGTAGTGGGTAATGGTGTGGGTGCCGGTGCAGAGGAGATGATAGTGGGACTAGGCTGCATTAGCTTCAGCGTGGCTGCTGTTATCCCCACCCCTAACAGAAAGATGGCTGCCGTCCGGGTCCAGATGGGCGGATTTTTCAACCACTGGGTGCGTTTGAGGGGAGGCAACGCCACCAATTCAGCATTGTATTCATCCAAAGCCGTAGCTAAGTCGAACAGTTGCAGCGCACTCAGCGTTACGACAGGTCCCGTTTCTTCCGTCGCCAAATGCCCCAAAAATAGGTCGTGGGACAAAAGTCCCCTCGGTTGTATATAAGGGACAAAGGTTTGAGGAGTGGGGGATTCAGGCGGCGAAA
This sequence comes from Trichocoleus sp. ST-U1, assembly GCF_039961835.1. Lineage (NCBI taxonomy): Bacteria > Bacillati > Cyanobacteriota > Cyanophyceae > Leptolyngbyales > Trichocoleusaceae > Trichocoleus > Trichocoleus sp. ST-U1. The sequence goes on along the minus strand of NZ_JAMPJZ010000102.1, from coordinate 13,724 downwards.
GAATGGTTGCCGCTTGGGCGGGGGCAGCAGCAGCCATCATCGGCTCGCCTACGGGCATTTGATGCGCCACCGGCTGCGATCGCGGGGATTGCTGAAGGAAGTCCTGCACGTAAACGCTAACGGCTTCGCAAAGGCTTTCTAATTGAGCGCGATTTCCGCGGATCGTCACTCGTCGATCTTCTGGCTGTCGCGGATCGTCAAAGCTTAGCTCAAATCGTAGATGCTTCAGCACGGGTTGTCCTGCCCAGCGAGACAGGGGCGAATCTTTCGCCTGGATTTCCAACGTGCAGGTGGGGGGTGTAAAGCGTCGCAAAACCATTTTGCTAATTCAGAGGATTGCTAATTGCTAAGTGTGAATTGCTAGCGGGCGCGATCCAAAAGTGCTAACCAGAGACGCCGATGACCATTGGGGCTACTGTAGAACAGGAGATCGATCAGAAGTTTCAAGGCCAAGTGGCTCAAAGCGTCGGACGATACATTGTCTTCTTCCTCCATGCGTTCCTGGTAAGTGTTGCTGAAGGCATCAAGATAATCTCCTAGTAAAGAAGCTTCGTGGGGTTCCCGGTTTTGCTCGGCTAGCTGTTCGAGCAAGGCAACGGCACGTCGGATTAGCTCTTGCTGCTGTCCGGCAAGGTGACAGACGATTAAAACAAGCGATCGCGCTTCCTCCACATCTAACTTCTTCCGCCCTCCCGAACTCTTCCGCATGGGGTTAGACTGGCGCAATCGCCACAAAGCCACCCGATCTGCCACCATTGACTCTAAATTCAATTGAGCTGCGGCTTGGAGTATCGCGTCGGAACCGATGCCTGCCAATGCTTCGAGCGCCAATAAAATTAAATCCAGTTGGGCTTTGATATTGTCCAACTGTACGGGATCTGGCGCGGAAGCAAGGGGTAAATCCTCCCAGCGGGGGGTTGGCGTCGTTGGTGTCTTCACGATGGAGGGCATATTTTTAGCTTAGGTGACGCAACTGGTAATAACTTCGCCGTTACGAGTCTTGAAACCAGACTATCGCGGTTTTGAGTAAGTTTCCTGTCGTCGCTCATGGCGAATGGCTGACTGTTTTTAAACAATTCGCCATTAGTAATTCGCTACTTAATATAGGCGATTGTGACCCCCGTGCCACCTTCTGGAGTGCCAGCTAATTCAAAACGCTCAATGAGAGGATGCTGTTTCAAGAATTCGTGGACCCCATCTCGCAGCCTTCCGGTTCCCTTGCCGTGGATAATCCACAAACAGCCTGCATCCATCGCTTGGGCGATCGCTTTCTCTAATGCCATCTCGGCATCCGGCACTCGACTCCCCCGAATATCGACGGTATTTTTAGAGGTGCGAATTGTGGGTTGCGGTTTGGGAGGTGCGGGTGGCTCTTTTGGAGTCGCCGCCGGTTTTGCTTTGGCGATGGGATCGGGTTTTTGACCGTCCAAAGATTCGATATCTTCGAGGGAGACGGTCATTTTCATTAATCCAAATCGCACGCTCATCTGACCCTCTGCGTCTGGATTGCTCAGCACTTCGGCGGTTTGTCCTAAGCGGGGAATCCGGACGCGATCGCCTGTTTTTGGTTTAAATCCCGGCTTGGGTTTGGGGGGCGGCGAGGGCAACAGATGACGTTCGGCAATTTCATTCAAGGCGTTGGTTGCACTTTGGGCATCTTGAGCGGTAGCTGGACCTTGCTGTAACCGCCGAATGACTTGGGCGATTTCTCCTTTGGCTTGAATCAGGGCTTCCTGCACAGCGCGTTCCTGGGACAGTTTGAGCTGCTGTTCCCGTTCCTGCAAAGCGGCGGCTTTTCTCGACACCTCCTGATAAAAACGCTCTGCTTGCTGCAACAACTGACTGGCTTCTTGGGCTTTAGTTTCTTGATTGCGCCGTTGGGCTTCCAGTCCAGCAATCACTTGGTTGATGTCTTCTGAAGCGCCACCCACATAAGTTTGCGCTTGTTCGACAATTTCCCCCTTCAATCCCAAGCGTCGCGCAATCGTCAGGGCGTTAGAACGTCCCGGAATTCCCCACAACAGGCGATAAGTGGGGCTGAGGGTTCGATCGTCAAATTCTACCGAGGCATTTTCAAAGCGTTCGTCTTCATATTTGAGCGCTTTGAGTTCGCCGAAGTGAGTGGTTGCAATGCTGAGATTGGCATGGTCTGCCAGATATTGTAAAAGCGCGATCGCTAAAGCACTTCCTTCTGCCGGATCGGTTCCCGCTCCCACTTCATCTAGCAAAACAAGGGAATTTGGGGTCATTCCCTCGGTAATTCGGCTGATGCGACGAATATGCCCGGAAAAAGTCGATAAACTCTGCTCTAAAGATTGTTCGTCGCCAATATCCGCCAGCACCAAATCAAACCAAGGCAATTCTACCGGCTCCCGCGCCGGGACAAATAACCCTACCTTTGCCATTAGTGCGGCTAATCCTAAAGTTTTTAGGGTGACGGTTTTGCCGCCAGTATTCGGCCCGGTAATCGTTACGACCCGAATCTCCGGCTGAACCAGTAAATCTACGGGCACGACGGCACCCCCGTTTTCGTGTCGCTGTTGCCAAACCAATAAAGGATGGCGCAACTGGCGCAGGGTGATGGAATTTTCGATTTTCGATTTTCGATTTTCGGCTGGGGATTCTTCCGACGCCTCTTCCGGGTTCCCCGGCTTTTCTGGCGGGGTGCGTTCGATAAATCTGGGAGGATTCGCTTCTAACCAATAGCTGTATCGTGCCCTAGCAGCTGCCAAATCCAAAGTCGTCGCCACTGCCAACAACTGCTCTAAATCTGGTTTTACGGCTGCCACTTGTACCGTCAACGCTTGGCGGATGGCTTCTTCTTCGACTTGTTCTTGACGCCGCAACTGCCGCAATTGATTTCCCAATTGCACGATCGCGTTCGGTTCGATAAATAGCGTCGCGCCGCTACCGGAAGTGTCGTGGACGATGCCGGGAATGGCGTCTTTTTGCGGTGCTTTGACGGGGATCACGAAGCGATCGCCCCGCTGTTTGATCGTCTGTTCCTGGACTGCATTGGCTTGGCGCTGCAAGATCCCCTGCAATATCTGATAAATGCGACCGCGTAGCTGCCGCAGTTGGATGCGAATCCCGCCCAATTTGGCACTCGCCCTATCAGCTACGTCTCCCCGCTCATCGATACAGTGGTTAATTTCCTGCTCTAATTCTGGATAGGTGCGGATATCGGCAACCAGCTCTTTCAGCACTGGCACATCTTCTTGATCGTCAATAATGCGCCGCAGACGCCTAACTCCAACTAAGGTGGTCGCGATCGCTAGCAACTCTTCCCCTGCTAAAATTCCCTGAAGTTCCGCCCGCTCCAGAGAATCTCCGATGTCCTGAATTCCTTCAAAACTCAACCCTGGAGAAAGACGATTCTCCAACTGGTAAATTTCCTGAGTTTGGGCGATCAGTTGCAGGCTCTCTGGCTGAGTCGCTGGGATTTGCAGATGATTGGCAGCGATCGCGCCCAACTTAGTGGCAGCAAAGGTAGACAAATGCTGACACAGGCGGGGCCATTCGAGTAATTCTAAGGTCTCAGATTGAATCAAAGCTTAAAAGCTATATCTAAATATTCAAGTGCTTATCTATATTAATTTTAAGCTCTGATTAACTGACCGCACGAGAACAAACATCCGCCAGCACCGCTTTCTTTACGCAAAGGCACCTTCCATCTCATACTGGCTTTCGGTAAGTGTCTCCCACCCGGTTTCCTCCCAAGGTTCCAGAACTCCGGCTGACTCTAAGGGAGCGATCGCTTCCAAGTGCATCAGCTCCTCTGTGTCAAAATCATCAAATATTTCAGTGAGTGCTTGCAAGTCGCGCTGCCTCATCGGCATTTGCATCACTGTGAAATAGCAAGCCAGTGCTGACTTGTTGGTAGATGCAGACATTTGCGTTCCTGATGAAGATAATTGCTTCAACCTAAAACAGGCTTTAGCTGCTTACCTCTATCCCTTTAGTGAAGTTTATTGCTCTTAAACTCTGCCTTTAGGGGGATGTTATTTATAAAATCACTTAAACTTAACTCCAAAATTCTCTTTATAGAGAATACAAATTAAAAAAAGTTATCTTTTTTTCGGTTTTTCAGGAATGGCGGCTAGGCTAGTGATGTTTTATCTCAGTTCACGCGATGTGCAGGTTTAAGAAAGCCGTTTGATCGAGGCGAGGGATTACCTACATTTGATGAAACCAAGAGTTTCAACTTCAGGCAAACTGAGCCAACAACTGAGCCAAAGAGTGAGCCAAAGAGTGAGCTGAATCGCCAATAACGCTCTGAGATGATCTAAGTGCAGTCAGTTTAATTAATCGATGAAGCGCAAAGACGAACTTCTCTATTAAGGACTTTCTTGCGTAAGTCTTGAAACGATGGAATTTCTAACTCAATTAAGGACACTAGGCATTCATGCTGTTTAATTCAGCCAACCTACCCTACTGGATGTTTCTAGGGATGGGAGTCCTTTTATTCCTATTGGTGATTGTTTCCGGTGGAGGAGACTCCGACGTAGATGCCGACATAGACGCTGACATAGATACCGACGTAGATGTTATAGACGTAGACACCGACACGGATGGTAGCTTTAACTCCTTGGAAATTTTGGGATGGTTGGGCATTGGCAAAGCGCCGCTAATCCTATTATTAGGAACTGACTTTAGCCTCTGGGGTGTCATCGGCTGGATGCTGAATGTTTGGTTTGGTAGCCTCACAGGTGGCATCCCCTACCGTTTTTTTGGGTTAGGGGGAGTGGTGCTACTAAGTTCAATGGCGATTAGCTTGTTTCTAGGGGGGTTGATTGCTCGACCCCTGGGAAAAATCTTTGCCGCCTTTGGGGAAGATGCCAGTAGCGATCGCTTAATTGGTTGTTTCGGTACGGTAAGTTCTGCTTTTATTCCCCATAAACACAGAGGCAAAATTGGTCAGGTAGATGTCATCGATTCAGCGCGAAATCTTGTCACCATCAGCGCTACTTTGCCTGATTGGGCAACGGTTCTCCCGCGTCGCAATGAAAAAGTCTTAGTCATTGAACGTTTGGAACACCACTATTTAGTCGTCGCCAAAGATAGTCCCGATCAAGAGCATTGGCTAGAAAATGCATCCAAAATCAAGTAAGAAATCTATAAAGAATAGGATTCACCGCGATTCAAGCAAAGTCTATCTATGCGCTTACGCTAACCCTGAATTTAGAATTTCAACTTGCCTAGGTAGATAGGTTTCATCTGTATAGCCGAAACTTCCAATTGCTAGAGAAACTAACAGCAAACAATCAATTTCTTCAAAATTATGCTATTTTGGCTTACCTTCATCCAATCATTACCAATTGCTACCACATCTGAACTCTCGGAGCAACAATGGCAAACCGAGGCAAATTTACCCAAAAATGAGTCTACTTTAATCGCTCAAACCCTGCCTGCCCCGATACAACCAACGATTGCCCAACTGGGAAGTGGGATTGTCTTCCCAGGAATTATTGGGGCTTTGGTTTTATTACTGCTATTTAGCATTTGGGCATATACGCGAGTTTATGTTGTTACACCCAACAACGAAGCTTTTGTGAGAACAGGCGGCGTTTTCATTAAAAGTAAATCCGTCATTCTTTATGGCGGTTGCGTTGTATTACCTGGATTCCATCAGCTAACCCGCGTCCCTTTGCGGGAAATTTCCATTGATGTTGAGCGCACCGGGAAGCTGGCTGTTCGTACCCAAGATTACCTCCGGGCAAATATGCGGGTAACATTCTATGTCTGCATTAATGCCGACGAACAAGATGTTTTAACAGCGGCGGCTAGGCTGTCTAGAGCAGGAAAAATTACGCCGGAAGATATTAAAGATGCCCTAGAAAAACGGGCGGACGATGCGATTCGGGCAGCAGCAAAAAATAAGAGTCTAGCCGAAATTGATTCAGACAAGATTGGGTTTGCTGATGCTGTATTAAATTTAGTTCAGCAAGATTTGAAGAAAGTAGGTTTGACGCTAAACAATATTGCAATTTCAGAAATAGAAGAAAGCGATACCTACGATACGAATAACTTCTTCGATGCTCAAGGCGTGCGACTGCGGACTGAAACAATTCAACGCTCGATTCAACAAAAACGAGAAGTTGAATTAACCACTCAAGTTACCATTGAGCAGAAAGAACTGGATGCCCAAAAGCGATCGCTCCAAATTGAACAAGAGAAAGAAAACGCCAAACAAGAGCAACAGTTACAAGTAGAAGCACTCAAAGCTCAGAAACAGCGGGAAATCCAAGAATCCAGAGACAGAGAAGCAGCAACAGTACAGCGTACCAAGATTTTGCAGCTTAAATCCGTTGAAGAAGAAGAAATTCGCAAGAAATTGGGAGTACAGCAAAGCCAAATTGAGGCAGATATTTCCCTAGAGGAACGCAACAAACAGCTCAAGGTGGCGCAAGCACTGCAAAAACAAGAAGCAGAAGTTGCGGAAATAACCCGTCAACGCATCATTCAAGAGGAAGAAATCAACAAAAAACTGGCAGTACAACAAAGCCAAATTGAGGCAGATATTTCCCTAGAGGAACGCAATAAACAATTCAAGGTGGCGCAAACACTGCAAAAACAAGAAGCAGAAATGGCGGAAATTATTCGTCTACAGACAGTAGAATCCTCGAAACTGCAAGCGCAAGTGCAGGTAGCGGAGTCTGAAAAACTGTCAAGAATTGCCCAAGAAGAGGTAGCGATCGCAGTCGCCAACAAAAAACGGGAAAGCTTTGTCGCCGAGGCACAACAAGCCAGAGCAGAATCATCTGTGACAACGGCAAGTGCAGTTGAGAAAGCCGAACGGGACAAACAGCTTTCAATTATTGCTGCCGAACGAGAAGCCCAAGAAAAGAGTATTAGCGATCGCAACGTTGTCGAAATTGATGCGTTCCGACGCAGACGACAAGCAGAAATCGCCCAACAAGCAGCGGAACTAGAAGCCGAAGCAATTCGCACCCTAGCCGATGCCAACCGCGACAAAGCTTTAGCCGAAGCTGAAGGGATTCAAGCCCAAATTTCTGCCCAAAATACAATTAGCGACGCTAACCTCACTGCCAAGATTATCACCACAATTTGGCCCGATCTAGCCGATAAACTACCAGAAATTGTTAAGGCACTGGCACCTCAACCAGGAGTGATCGGCGATGCCCGAATTTACTCCTTCCCCGGCGCAAATGGCAGCAACGGCAACGGTGCCGGTGACATCAACAAAATGTTACTATCCACCAGCGGTTTAGCCTTAATTAACACCTTGCTTGAAGATGGCAAATTAGGCTCATTAATTGGTCAAGTTAGTAATCTGGTTCGTAGCAACAATGGCAGTATCCCGCCAGAAGCCCTTACCGCTATGATTTCCTCAGTAGAAAAGCCAAGCCAAAATAACAACCAAGACGGTATGCAAACCAGTTAAACCCTCTTTCCAACCCCTCTCCTGTAGAGACGCGGTATATCGCGTCTCTTTTCCGTAATTGGGAAGGCGTTTAGGTCTTCTTGTCTGAGAAGTATTGGCATAGCCACCCTACTTTGGGAAGATGCCACTCACTCACGGCTGAGCCAAGTTTGAATGGAATTCTTACTCAGGCGAATCCAGCCACACGACAATGAGACGGTTAATCCTCCCCCTAATAGGGTTGCTGGCGCTTTTCGCCTCTAGCTGTAGTTCTGAACGTGTGGCAGCCACCCCAGAACAAGTTGTACGCCAAAACAACCTCTGTCCCTCTCCCACAACCCAAGCTCAGGAGTTTCGCGTGCTGGGTACCCGCCAATGGTCGCAGGGTGTAGTGGTACTCTATAGCGCCATCTGCCCCAGTAGAGATCGCAAGCAAGCGCCGCCACAGATACTTGGTTACAGCGTGCTTGTCAGTAAAGGAAGGGGCTGGGAACAGATTGGTAATGACAGCGCTGAATTCTTTACGGCTCGCCCACAGTTACCGCCAGAGGAGCTGGTGTGGTATGGAAGCAGCAACTACTCGAATAATAAAGGTGAGACTTACGCCCTCACTTACGGTAAGCTACTCTCGCCAAAAGTTGCTGCTGTCGAAATAACCTTTGATAACGGGAAGATTCTGCGCGACGAAGCCGCTAACGGTGTTTTTGTCCTAATATCACCAGGAGCTAATCATAGCTGCCAAATGCGGGTACTGAGTAAGGATGACAAAATACTGCGGCGCATTAACGATGTGAACTTTGAACAAAATAATCGGTGCTGAGCGCTTTTTTGAGAATGCGATCGCGAAGCGCTGACTTGTCAGTTCGCATCTCTCCACAAAAGCGCGAACTGACAAGTCAGCGCTAGGCTAACGCCTCGCTTCGCGTGAGCGCGATCGCGTTCCATCACCTCAAGCCAATAATTCATCAACCGCCACGTTAAAACTTTGTAAAACCTTTTGAGTGCTAACCACTTCACCCGTAGTAAATAAAAATCTTTGCTATTAATTAATTCCGACAATCCCCTTACTTTTAGGCAATATTAGTCAGACTTTTTGACAGTCGTATTGTAGATATTGACTTATCTTCAGGAAAGTGAATATTTTTTTAGAATCATCAGTGGCTGAAATTATTTCAGCCATTAGTGAAAAATTTTGAGGTGATGCAGTCAACTGTTCCCCAAATCTTGCAACATTTTCGTTGATTTAACCTCTTCTAAAATTTCGCTTTTTTTAACACTTGTTGACCTAAAATCTACGGTTTTATGGTTGTTTTTTTCAACGTTTACTTATTTTCTAGAGTGTGAAGACTCTACCAATATTACTGGATACAGCAATTATTCTCTCTTTTTACAGTCTCCTAAAACATGAAGATTGTAACCAAAACCGACTTTATTTGCAGTGATCCCAAAGAAATTACAAAATTAATGAAGAAGTGATCTAATTTTACCCATGCCAAGGAAATGTGTGCAGATAATAAAATAAATTGCCCCACCAAACCGAGAGTGAGGCAAAGAGAAAATAACGAAAAAGTAAATTACCTATGACTACCTAACAAGAGCCTGCGATCAATTTCTTATTTGGAATGCTCAATAACGTGCTCGCACCCTCATCTTCCTAACCCGCATACCGTCCGGGTTTTCTTTCTATAGCCCCAATTTCAATGACCATGGCGCTCTCTTAGTCATCGCTACTAACTAAACTTATGCTGGAATCAAAGAATACCATCATGACTAATGACTCTTCCAATAGCCAAGAGCCTGATGAATCAGAACTTAGGCAGCTTCGATCCGCTTACGTAGGGGAAGTGCAGGCTCTATCATCGATAGTAGAAGAACTTCAGGCGGCTGGCAGAACTAACGAAGAAATAGCTATTGAGGTACATAGGCGACGGCGAGAAATAGGGGTAAAATATAAAAAGCTAACACCCCCTAAAGAACGAGAAGAAATTTACAGGCGAAACCTTCAACTGTATGGTGACGAGTTGGGTCCAACTATCGACTATTTCCGAACCGTACAAAATAAAACTTGGGAAAAAATCATCGAAAGTGCCACAAAAACAAATGCCGAATACAATAAAAAATTTGGTTTAGAATAAAATTAAATACTATGAAGGTTAGACAAGTTACACATTACATAAGGTCTGATGATGTAATTATAATAGTCGTCGATGAAGATGAAAACGTTTCCTGCCTTGCTAAAATAGAAGCAACTATTGTGGCAACTTTTTCCGCTATAAAAACTGACGAATTAGTTGGACTCGATCAAATCTATATTGACCTCAAGATTGAGGACAATTTACTGATAATAGCCTGGGATTCTATGGCAGGAATTTCTATTGAGTGTGAGAATCCTGAGCTAAGGGAAAGAATTTTCAAACATTTGCAAAAAATCTGATGCGATCACGCCCCGCTGCAACTGAACCTGAGCCAAGGATGCGCTCGCCCCTACTTCCTTTAATCCTTGCTCAAAGATGCGATCGCTCCCACAGCCCGCTCTCGTCGGATTTCGTTTGTCTAGCTGTGATCGCGCTCGCCCAACCTAACTTGACCCTCCGCCCAGAACAAATTCCTCATTGAATTTGATACTCTAACTTAAATAGTCTTGGGAACGGGAAGTTAAGAGTGGACATTCAAATTGGGCGGGGTAAGACAGCTCGCCGAGCTTATGGCATCGATGAAATCGCGCTAGTGCCTGGAAATCGGACACTAGACCCCAGTTTGGCAGATACCCGCTGGCGCATCGGCGGCATCGAGCGAGAAATACCGATTATTGCCAGTGCGATGGATGGGGTAGTAGATGTCCGCATGGCAGTTTTACTCTCTCAACTGGGGGCATTAGGCGTCCTCAACTTAGAAGGAATTCAAACTCGCTATGAAAACCCAGAGCCGATTTTAGATCGCATCGCCTCTGTGGGCAAAGAAGAGTTTGTCGCGCTGATGCAAGAACTCTATGCAGAACCCGTTAAGGAAGAATTAATCGAACGACGGATTCAAGAAATTAAGCAACAAGGCGGCATCGCAGCCGTCAGCGCCACACCAGCGGGAGCGACAAAGTACGGCGCAGCGGTGGCAAAAGCGGGTGCAGACTTGTTCTTTGTGCAAGCGACGGTGGTTTCCACCGCTCACCTCTCGCCTGAGTCAGTGACCCCCCTGGATTTGGCTCACTTCTGTCAAGAAATGCCCATCCCGGTCATTTTAGGGAACTGCGTCACCTACGACGTGACGCTGAACTTAATGAAGGCGGGTGCGGCTGGCGTGCTGGTGGGGATTGGTCCCGGTGCCGCTTGTACCTCTCGCGGCGTTTTGGGAGTAGGGATTCCCCAAGCAACCGCGGTTGCCGACTGTGCAGCCGCTCGCGATGACTATTTCCACGAAACCGGCAACTATGTCCCCGTGATTGCCGATGGCGGTTTAATCACTGGCGGCGATATCTGCAAGTCGCTTGCCTGCGGTGCTGACGGCGTGATGATTGGTTCTCCGTTTGCCAGAGCCAAAGAAGCACCCGGACGGGGGTATCATTGGGGGATGGCAACACCTAGCCCCGTTCTCCCTCGTGGTACACGCATTCGCGTCGGCACGACGGGAACGTGCGAACAAATCCTGCGCGGCCCCGCTGGTCTGGATGATGGCACCCATAACCTGCTGGGAGCCTTGAGAACCAGTATGGGCACGCTGGGAGCCAAAGATATCAAGGAGATGCAGCAAGTTGAAGTCGTTATCGCACCCTCTTTGCTGACCGAAGGGAAGGTCTACCAGAAAGCACAGCAGTTGGGAATGGGTAAATAAACTCACTGACTCATTTGCGTTCCTTAAGAAATTCCGGACTCCTGCTTAGAGGGCTGGAAAATCTAAAGCTGTCGCTTAGAATAGAGAAAGCGGAGACGAATGTTTCCGTTCACTCCTCACACCACACTCCGCCCGGACTACTGTTCGGGCGGTTCCTTTTTTGGGGTTAAAATCACCGCCAGCCAGCCAGCAGTCAAACCCACTGACTCGTCAATTATGTCTAAATGTATACCTTTTGAGTCAGAAAATGTCTGTTTTGCCTATGGTAGAATTTGCTAAAAATTAGAAACTGTTACGCTTAAGGATTTCTAGGCATGTCATCAGCCGCACAAGTTACAGACGCTTCGTTTAAACAAGAAGTACTTGACAGTGAAGTTCCCGTTCTAGTAGATTTCTGGGCACCCTGGTGCGGACCTTGCCGGATGGTTGCGCCTGTGGTGGATGAAATTGCCCAGCAGTACGACGGTCAAGTAAAAGTAGTCAAACTCAATACCGATGAAAACCCTAACGTTGCCAGCCAGTATGGGATTCGCAGCATTCCCACGCTCATGATTTTTAAAGGCGGTCAACGGGTGGATATGGTGGTGGGAGCGGTTCCCAAAACCACTTTGGCAAATACTTTGGAAAAGTATCTCTAACCAACTTTTTCCCAGCAAGAATGGATAAACCGTCAGCATAGTTACCTATTTTTGCGGGAAATCGCTGCTTATCAACCCAGACTCTCTAAGTTGAGTTGACAGTTCTGCTTGTCATTTGTCTTTTTTACTCGCCTTCTTGAACCATTCAGTAGGTTGTTTTAAATAACGAAAGATATGCACGATCTGAAAAAACCCGTTTTCTTGTAGAAAACGGGTTTTTTTGAGGAGTTCCGCCCCCTTAATGGAAGCTTCAACCTTTCTGTTAGACAGGCGCTGAAAGCCGGTTGGGGAGAAAATCGTATAGGATGATACCAGTAGCGGCGATGCTGGGGCGAATCCCGTTAGAATAGAGTGCCGCTGGTGCTTGCATAAATTATGACCATCACTCCTCCTTCTAATGCCCTTGAGTCACTGCAATCAGACGTAGCCGATCTAATTCACCAGCTACCGAACCTGAAACACGGAAAATGGATACAACGGGCGCTGTCAGTGCTGGTGCGACTGGCTGGGGAGGAAATCGACCGGCTGGACTGGAAAATCTTGAGCGCTTCTATGCAAGATATGGAGCGGGCATTTCAAGTTTTTTATCCTTATCGACACGTCCGCAAAGTAACGATTTTTGGTTCGGCTCGCCTTGCGTCTGATAGTCCCGAATACCTCATGGCGGTTGAGTTTGCTCGCCGTGTCACCCAGCTCGGTTATATGGTGATGACGGGTGCCGGTGGGGGGATTATGCAGGCGGGAAACGAAGGCGCTGGAGCTGAAAAATCGTTTGGTTTGAATATTCAGCTACCTTTTGAGCAGGGAGCAAACCCGTTTATTGAAGGCGACCCCAAGCTGATTCCTTTTAAGTATTTTTTCACCCGGAAGCTGTTTTTCCTGCGAGAAAGCGATGCGATCGCTCTCTTTCCCGGTGGCTTTGGCACGCAGGATGAAGCCTTGGAGTGTTTGACGCTTTGCCAGACGGGAAGATATGGTCCTGTGCCGATGGTCTTAATTGACCGTCCTGGCGGCGATTACTGGTCGTCCTGGGATGCTTATGTTCGCAAGCATTTAGTCGAACCCGGTTTAGTGAGTCATGACGATCCAAACCTGTATACCATTACAGATAACTTAGATGTCGCTTGTGAAGCGATCAATCGCTTTTACCGGGTTTATCACTCCAGCCGTTATGTTGAGGATAAATTTGTTCTGCGTCTTAAGTCGGAAATATCGGATGCAGCGGTTGAACAGCTGAATGCTGATTTCAGCGACATCTTGGTGAAGGGAAGAATTGAAAAAACTCAGGCATTACCCCAAGAAGCAGTTGATGAAACATTGGATTTGCCTCGTCTGGTTTTGTACTTCAACCAACGGGATTTGGGGCGCTTGTACCAGATGATTTCTACGATTAACCAGATGGTAACTCCGCCACCCTCTGTAGCAGCGCATCCAGAGCTTAAGTAATGGGTTCAGTCAACTTAAATGTTGATTACTTGTGAATGCTACCATCGGGCATTCTTGTGTTTGTCAGGTCAGTCTGGTGCAGCTTGGTCTGGTTCAAGTTGGCACGGCTCAAGTTAGTCTGTTTTAAGTTAGCGTAACTCAGGTCAGCATACTCCAGGTTCGCTTGGCTCAGGTTCGCCTGACTCAGATTCACTTGGTTGAGATTGGCACCCCTCAGATTGGCCTGCGTTAAAGTGGCATAACTCAAATTAGCGAACTTTAGGTTGGCGCGGCTGAGGTTGGTGTCACTCAGCTTAGCAAAACTCAAATCAGCCGACTCTAGGGCGTGTCATCAATTCAACCAGATGACCGTAGCAGCGAGGTGAATCGCACCGAGAAAGTTAACCGCACGCTTGTCGTAGCGCGTTGCAATCGCTCGATACTGCTTGAGT
>NZ_JAMPJZ010000101.1:0-16225 GCF_039961835.1 Trichocoleus sp. ST-U1 | reverse complement strand
ATCCCCAACGCTACCCAGCCCATCCCAACCCCCAATCCATTACCGCCGCCAACCCCCAAACCGCAATCTCCCTTTCTCGGTTTAGTGGGAAAAACTTTGGTCGTGTCGCTGCTGATTACGGGCGCGACTGGAATCGGCTGGTGGGCTGGCAATCTTTGGATACAATCACTATCGAAGTCTGGGGAAGAAACCTCCGATGCCACACCCTCACCCAGTTCTTCGCCGCCCGTCGATCAGGAAAATCCTTCCTCGCAGTTTTCGCCTGCGGAACAGGCACGCAAGCAGCAGCTGCGCGATCGCCGTCAAAGTCTCGGCGTTAACTACAATTTCTATGTCAACTGGGTGAATGAAGTTTTCTGGACTCAGAACCCCAATCAACGAGGGCGCACGCTGGGGAATGGGCCAGAAAATGAGCAATTACGAGAGCAATGGGATCGGATCGCAACTGAATTGCTCGATAAGCTAGATCAGGCGAAATTACCAGGCGCAGCGAGACAGCGTTTAGGAAGCTATGGTGCAGCGGATCGCGATCGCTGGAAAGGGCAAGTCAACCAGCGAAACCTGAGCAGTCGCGCCCTCTACGATCTCGCAGATGTGGCATTTTTCCAAGTATTTCCAGAACAGCGGGGCAGAGATTTTCTCAATCAGCCAGTCGGTCAAATCTGGCACGCGATCGCTGGGGAGAAAGTCAAAGCAGTGCAATCTCAAGAGGCGCTGGAAACAATTCGCTTTGCTTCAGGGGCAGTGGGCAAACGAGTCAGCGGCACCCTCCAACCAGGAGAAGGAAAAGCCTACATCGGCAACTTTGCCCAAAATCAATTATTAGCAGTTAACTTTACGGGGAGTTCAAAACTGCGGCTTTCCCTTTACCCCCCAACCAGTACATTTCCCCCAATCCTCGAAGACTCCACCGAAAAAATTTGGTCGGGAACCCTGCCTCAATCAGGCTACTACGAATTCATCGTTGTTTCCGAAGCTTCCCAGCCCGTTGATTATCAACTTGATATCGGCGTGGAAAACCCTCCGGCTTCCTCACCTGAACCGGCTGAAACGACCACTGCCTCGCCTGAACCGGCACAAACAACCACTCCTTCCCCCTAAATGAAACCCCTTACCTCTTTGGGGGAGAGTAAGGGGTGGGGTTCAGATAAAAAGCTCGGATAACGTCTACAGCCGTACCTGCGGCAAATTGCTGCGGGGATTGAAGGTGCGGCTCTCCCGGATTTTCTCGTAATATTCTCGTTCCGTAGAACTGAGTTCTTTCGGCGTCACAATCAAAATCTTTACCAGCTGATCGGAACGTCCGCCTTTAGGATTGGGCCAACCTTTACCGCGCAACCGCAGAGATTGTCCCGAACGGACACCAGAGGGAACGTTGACAGTGACAGAACCATCCGGCGTCGGCACTTCCACGGGTGCCCCCAACACGGCCTCATCTGGCGTTACCGGCACTTCGCAGACGAGATTATCACCATCGAATTGGAAGAACGAGTGGGGCAGCAGCTCCACTGTTAAGTACAAGTCACCCCGCTGCTGAGTATAGGGGCTGACTGAACCTTTGCCTTTGACGCGAATTCGACTGCCTTGTTTTGTACCCGGAGGAATCCGAACGTCAATGGCTTCATTGCCTAAATCTAAACGCTTCTGGACGCCATGAAAAGCCTCGGATAGGCTGAGTTTGATGACCGCTTCTCGATCGGCGGCTGCGGCAGCTTGCGGATCGAAGCCAGAATACCCGCCAAAGTCTGTATACCCAGTGGGGCCTGTAGAAGTGCGATAAGTCGTGCGGCGTCCAGCACGGCTGCCAGAACGGGCACTGGCACCCCCTAAACCGCCCAGGAGATCGTTGACAAATTCATCAAAACTGCCGTACTGACTAAAGTCAAAGCCGCCAAAATCAACGTTCACTCCGCCTGGATAGGGTGACGCTCCTTCCCCGACTTGTTTCCAGTACTGTCCGAACTGATCGTACTTTTTACGTTTTTCTGGGTCGGATAGCACTTCGTAGGCTTCGCTGACTTCCTTGAAGCGAGCTTCAGCTTCTTTGTTGCCAGGGTTCATGTCGGGGTGGTACTTTCGTGCCAGTCGCCGGTAGACTTTTTTGATTTCATCGGCACTGGCGGTTTTAGTGACTCCCAGGATGGCGTAATAGTCTTTAAAATCGGTCGCAGCCATCAACCTCCCTCCTCTCGTCTAAAAATTTAGTTTAAGTTTTATTTTTTACCTTCTCAGAGATAGGGTATCAAATCAGTCAATGGATATAAGTTCGGTTTGTCCGCACTGATGCGATCGCGATTTCCGTACTTGTCGCTGAATAACGGATTAAACGATCGAGTCCATCAGCTAGGGTGGGCGGAGCGTCTACCAGTTGGCGGTGCATCTGTAAAATAACTTCTTCCGGGACTTGGCGCAGTCTTAATCGATTTCTTTCTAGACATTCCTGCACTGGCGTATCCAGCCACAAGCCGGTAATGTGGGTAAAACCGCGATCGCGAGAAGTAGCGATCGCTTCCCGGCGATGTTTACGAGCCGCATTCGTCGCGTCGAAAATCGCTTGTCTTTTCTCCTCAACTGCTTGGCTGAATTGGCGCTGTACTTCGCTCCACACTAACAGCCACGACCCTTGAATTGCTTCATCCCCAAACAGTTGTTCCCGGATCGCGTCTGTGGCAATCAGCCGATGCTGAGGGCGTTCTGCTACGAGCTGTTGTGCTAGAGAAGATTTGCCGCTACAGGGCAACCCAATTAGGAGAATTAATCGAGTCATGTTTCGGTGTTGGGAGCGGGTAATTAGAGTTTTGAGTCTTGAGTTAAAGAGAGTTCTTTAATTCAAAACCCAAATTCAAACGCGAGAATCGCGTCTCTACTTCAACTTTTTCCCAATTAGCAACTCCCGGTACTAATTTCCACCTTAAATGACGGTTCCATCCGGAATCACGGCATTTTTCAGTACCACAACAATCCCGCTACGGATGTAGAAACCTTCGCTTTCGCGGTTGGCTTCTTCCACCCTGTCTTTGTTAATGATTTGCACATTGCAACCAATGTGGGCGTTTTTGTCAATGATAGCGCGGCGAATCCGGGTGTCCGAACCAATCCCCAAGGGAACTTTACCGTCTTCACAGTGAGCTTGTCGTTCTGCGAAGGGTTGGTATAAGTCGGCACCCATGACGAGGGAGTCTTCAATTAAGGAACCCGATTCAATGCGCGATCGCACTCCCAAAACTGAATGCTCAATCCGGCATTCTTTCAGGATGCAGCCTTCCCCAATAATCGACTCGGTGATTTGGCAATCTAACAGCTTACTGGGCGGTAAATAACGAGCGCGAGTGTAAATCGGAGCATCCTCATCGTAGAAACTAAAAGGTGGCTGCGGTTGTCTGGTGAGAGCCAAGTTCGCCTCGTAGAACGACTCCATCGTTCCAATATCTTCCCAGTAGTCATTAAATAAATAAGCTTGAACGTTATAATCCTGCGCCGAAGCGGGGATAATCTCCTTACCAAAATCGGTTCGCTCTTGGTTAGTTTGCAGCAGATGCATCAGCACGTCTTTTTTGAAGACATAAATCCCCATTGAGGCGATGTAGGGATTTTTCTTCGCTTGTTCCGCACTCAATCCCAGCGTTGTCGTATCGACCTGCATCTCCTTGAGAGCATCGCCTTTAGGCTTTTCGCTGAAATCTATCACCCGTCCGGTATCATCGATTTTCATTAAGCCGAAATCGGACGCCCGTCGCTCATCCATTGGCACAACGGAGAGGGTGATATCGGCATTAGTGTCGCGGTGGCGTTGCACGAACTGGCGATAGTCCATGCGGTAGAGATGATCTCCTGACAAAATCAGGTACTCATCAACATCCCACTCATCCAACAGCCAGAGATACTGACGGACAGCATCGGCAGTGCCTTGGAACCAGTTGGGGTTTTCTGGCGTTTGCTGGGCGGCTAGCACCTCCACAAACCCTTCTGTGAACCCTGCGAAACTGTAGGCGCGGGCAATATGGCGGTTGAGGGAAGCTGAGTTGAATTGGGTCAGGACGTAGATTTTGTAAATTTCTGAGTTAATGCAATTACTGACCGGAATATCGATTAGGCGATACTTTCCTGCCAGAGGCACGGCTGGCTTCGCTCGCAACTTGGTCAGCGGGTAAAGGCGGGTGCCAGCGCCACCTCCGAGAATAATGCTTAGAACTTTTTTCACTTCAAACCTCTCGATTGCCAGTCAACTCCCAAAACCAGTGTCGGACGGTCTGGAGCAGTTGGCAAGGGGGGGAGGGGGAATCGATGTTAGGGGTTATAGATAATTGGGAAAAAGTTTCAAGGAATCAGTGTTGAGTTTTGAATTAAAGCACTCTTTTTTATTCAAAACTCAAAATTCAAAACTCAACACGCTCGTTTCCCACTACCCTATTGCTGTGCCATTTCCATCAAAATTTTCTGGGCACTTTGTTCTCTTTCCTTGTCACCGGGGTGGCGTTGGATGTAACGACCATCTGGTTGTAAATCCCAAGCGTGACGGTTATCGGCGAGCATAATTCCTAAGATTTCTTGTAAATCTTTAGAAATTTCGGGATCTTCTATTGGCGCGATCGCTTCTACTCGTCGATCCAAGTTGCGGCGCATCCAATCAGCACTGCCGATATAAACTTCCTCACTGCCAGCATTTTGAAAGTAAAAAATCCGCGAGTGTTCTAGATAACGCCCGACAACACTAATCGTCCGGATATTTTCACTGACTCCTTCCACACCGGGTCGCAGACAGCAAATTCCGCGGATAATCAAATCGATTTTTACCCCAGCGATGCTAGCTTCGTAAAGCGAGGCAATGAGTTGGGGATCTGTCAGTGAATTCATCTTGGCGACAATTCGACCGCTTTTGCCATGATGGCAATGTTCTATCTCGCGGCGGATCAAACTCAAAAAGCGATCGCGGCAGTTCACCGGCGACACCAACAACTTGCGGTAAGACCGTTGCCGCGAGTAACCCGTCAAGTAATTAAACAAATCCGTTAAATCCGCCCCCAAGTCTTCACGGCAGCTTAATAGCCCCACATCTGTATAAATTCGAGCGGTTTTGGGATTATAGTTCCCCGTACCGATGTGGACATACCGGCGAATTTGGTTTTCTTCTCGGCGTACTACCAAAACCACTTTGGTATGCGTCTTTAAACCCACCAACCCATAGACCACATGAACGCCCGCTTGTTCTAACTTGCGTGCCCAGTTAATATTGTTCTCTTCATCAAAACGGGCTTTTAGTTCCACCAGAACCGCTACTTGCTTGCCATGCTCAGCCGCTGTAATCAGGGCATTGAGAATCGGCGAGTCCCCGGATGTTCGGTAGAGAGTCATTTTAATCGCCAGCACATTTGGATCGATTGCCGCTTGGGTAATGAAGCGCTGTACCGTTCCTCCAAAAGATTGATAAGGATGGTGAACCATCAAATCTGCGGTGCGAATGACCGAGAAAATATCTTCTCCCTCATCCAAATCTCCTTCACTGAGCCGCCGCAGGCGTGGGGGTATCCCTGGTGTCCACACAGGGTCTTTCAGTTCCGGGAGTGGCAATTGCATGAAGTACATCAAGTCTGCCAGCCCCAATAGCCCGTCCACCTCGTAAACATCCCGCTCCAACAGCCCCAGTTCCCGCATCAGCATCCCTTTCATGGATTCGGGCATTGAAGCTTGAATTTCCATCCGTACCGCCGAACCACCCACCCGACGTTTCCGCAGTTCTTGCTCAATCGCCAGCATCAGATCGTCGGCTTCATCTTCTTCCACCTCCAAATCTGCATTGCGAGTGATTCGGAAGGGGTGATATTCCTGGATATTCATCCCCGGAAACAGTGACTCTAGATTATGAGCAATCACCTGTTCTAGGGGCACACCCATCCAAATCAGGCGTTCATTCCGGAATCGTTCCTCTTCGAGTCCAGACGACCGACTTCCCAGCCCGGACTCCAACCGTAAGGGCAAAAATCGAGGTAAAACTTTTGGGACTTTCACTCTGGCAAACAGTTCTTCCCCCGTGTCTGGGTCTTTCACCACCACAGCCAGATTCAGACTGAGGTTAGACATATAGGGAAAAGGATGGCTGGGATCAACAGCTAAGGGGGTCAGAACTGGGAAAATTTGCTCTTCAAAATAGTTTTGCAGGTAAGCCCGCTGTTCCTGGTTCAGATCCACGTAGTCTAAAAGATGAATGCCTTGCGCGGTCATCAAGGGTCGCAATGCTTTCTCAAAGTGTTGATGCTGTTGTGCTACCAGAGGTCGCGCTGCCAAGCTAATCTCTTCTAGCTGGTCGCTTGGTGTCCGACCATCGGGCGTCAGCTGGCTCACTTTTGCTTCCACCTGTTGCTTAAGAGCAGCAACGCGCACCATGAAATATTCGTCGAAGTTGGCACTAAAAATCCCCATGAATTTCAGGCGTTCTAGCAGCGGCGTCCGAGGATCGATCGCTTCATGCAAAACTCGATTGTTAAACTCCAACCAGCTGAGTTCGCGGTTGAAATAGTACTGCGGATGGTTTAGGTCAATATTATGGTGTGTTGCTGCGGTCTTTTTCGCTTTTGACATAATTCTAATGGCAGTCAGGCTGGCAGGTATTCATTGTTACTTGCAACACCAACCAGTGAATTCCATCTGAATTGATCGCAGATTCGCGCTGATTGTTTTACCACTCATTTTTAAAATGCGCTTATCTTAATTCTGGCTGTGTTATTAATTCATCGTATCCTGACTTAGATGACCCAAAACCTATCTACAGAAAGGCGTTAAATATCATGACCTCATGCAAAAGCGATAGGTTTATGCTCTCAAGGCAGGCTCCGGGCGAGCGATCGCTACTCCCTCCTTTAACTGGATACTTCACCCGCACGGGTTGCCAAGCCTCTGCCCAGCTGACGATAGCGATTCGATGAGTCTTATTAACCAAATACCTCATCTTCCCTTCCCCGCCACCACTCACCCAGATTCATCAAGTCCTGATGAATATCTGCTAATTCTTGAACATATTCCTCTGGTGAGATAGTCGGGCGGCGTTCTTGGAGTTTTTTTAGCCGCAATTGCACTAATAGCCAAGGCTTGGAAATGCTATCTGTGGCTTCAATGTATTGGGCTAGTTCTTTGCTATCCATGATTTATCTGGTGGGAATGTATCTTCTTTAAAGATACAGGCAGCCGAAGTTTACAGATAATAAAAAAACAGCCACTACTAACGTGGCTGTTTTCCAGATGATTAAATTTGACGTAGCTGAAACATCAGCCGTTATTTAAGCAGATGCCGTTAAATTCTGGGCAACAAAGTCCCAGTTGATCAAGTGGTCAACAAAGTTCTGCATGAAGTTGGGGCGGCTATTCTGGTAATCCAGATAGTAGGCATGTTCCCAAACATCCATTGTTAGCAAGGGAGTTTGTCCGTAGGCAATCGGGTTTTCTGCGTTCGGAGACTTGGTTACTTTTAGGGTATCGCCATCCTTGATTAGCCAAGCCCAACCACTACCGAATTGAGTGCCTCCGGCATTTTTGAACTCTTCTTTGAATTTGTCAAGGCTACCGAAGCTGGCGTTAATTTTTTCCGCTAGTTCGCCACTCGGATTGCCGCCTCCATTTGGCTTGATGCCATTCCAATAGAAGGTATGATTCCATACCTGAGCAGCGTTGTTGAATACAGCAGCTTTATCTGAGGCTTTGTAGGTTGCCTTGATGATTTCTTCAAGCGACTTGTCGGCTAGTTCTGTGTCCTTAACTAGATTGTTGAGAGTGTTCACGTAAGCAGCGTGATGCTTGCCGTAATGGAACTCAAGTGTCCGCGCCGACATACCTGACGACTCTAAAGCGTCTTGATCGTAAGGTAAAGGGGGTAATTCAAATGCCATTGTGTTCAATCCTCTGCTAACTGCTTTCTAGCTTAAAACTAAGGGAGAAGTTTTTTCTTCTTAAGGATCTAAGTCTCGTCCGATCGAGGTTGCGATCGCTAGCGATATAAAACTTAACCACTGGATTGTACCTTAAAAGTCGAGAGACAGCCAAAATCAACGCTATGTGCCAATTTAAGCTGTACTCCCCACTAATTTCTCCTTGGTGCATCTACCCAAAGGGATAATTAATGGCGATCGCTCAAAACTCCTCTAACCATTTCGATTGCCGCTGCTGGAGTATTGGCAATCAAAATAGAGTCTTCAGACAAGCTTTGGAAAAAAGCTTTACTTTCTGGATGATTCGTTAATAAAATCACTTTTTTATAGTTCTTCAAAGCCAGGGCAATTTCTGAAGCGGTTCCTGCACCCATGCCGCAGGCAATCACAACATCAGAAGAAAGGACATTAATATTATTTCTCGCATTTCCCATATCGGTAACAATTGCAATATCTACGGCATCAGAAACCGCGCTGGTATCGTTAGTGGGAAGAATGCCAATTGTTAAACCATTAGCAAATTTTGCCCCTTTACTCGCCGCATCCATCACACCAGCATTTCTGCCACCAGTCAGCAAAACCCATCCTTCTTGGGCGATGAATTGACCGAATTTATAAGCATTTTCTAAGTCAGTTTCTGTGGCGTTGGCTCCTGGTCCCACGACGCCAATTATGGTTTTTTTCATGACAAGCTGACCTTACTCCTAAGCGTTGAAATTTTTAACGCCGAGGTAAGCAGAGTTTTACGCAAAGGTAGGCAAATTAATAGAAGTGCAATAAATTAGCATTTTCCTCAGCGTATCTTTGCGATCGCCTTTGCGTTCTTTATCTTCAAAAAACTTACTCAAACCTACAGAGAACCAACAATCATTCCAGCCAGTAAAACAAAACCAATCCAAACATTTTGGCGAAAAGTTTCCCCATATACTGGCGTTGGGATATCTTTCCGGCTGAGGCGAGAATATTGCCAAATCCAAGCTAAGGTTGCCAAACTCAAAGCGATCCAAAAGCTAAGCTTTAGATCCATCACAATTCCCAGCCATTCAAGCAAAATAACCGTGCCAGTAAAGAAGACACCAACAGCTTCAGCCGCATAATTGCCAAAAAATAAAGCGCTAGAATTAATGCCAATCCGCCGGTCATCTTCCCGATCTGACATGGCATAAACGGTGTCAAATCCAAGTGTCCAGAGTACCGTCGCGCCCCATAAAATCCAGGTGGGTTCTTCTAGCTTGGCAGTTACAGCAGTCCAGCTAATCAGCACGCCAAAACCCCAAGCAATCGACAGCACTAGCTGAGGCACTGGAAACACCCGCTTGGCGGTGGGATAGAAAATAATTACGGGAACTGCCGCCACGCACAACCAGAAAGTAAGGGAATTAAGGTAGAGTGCGAGAACCCCAGCGCAACTCATCGCTACCAAGGCAACGACGATGCCAGTTTTGACCGACAAAGCGCGAGAGGCGAGGGGACGCGATCGCGTTCTTTCTACTTGCGGATCGATATCCCGATCCCACAAATCATTGACAACACACCCGGCAGCACTGGTCGCTAAAGTACCCAGTACAATCACCCCTACCAGCGGCAACGGTGGCTTTCCTGCTGCTGCCAGAAAGACCGCCCATAGTGCCGGAATCATCAATATCAGGCGTCCTGCTGGCTTATCCCATCTCAAAAGCCGGACAACCGTCAGCCAGGTGGGTTCTGTTTCTTTGTGTTCTTGCTGGGTCAGCATGGTCTAGAAAAATGAGTATCCAGAAATATCATTAATCACATCTTTATCCCCTATAGAATATCCTTATTCATCAAATCTCGGCTGGTTCTGCAACCCTGGATACATCGAAATGGTCAATTTAGTTGCCAACGCTAAAGATAATTCTGCGGGTGTTTCAACTCCTAGCGTGGATCGAGATCGGATTCTCGCTGCGATTGACTTAGGGACCAATTCCCTGCACATGGTAGTCGTGCAAATTCAACCCAAGCTGCCTGCTTTTTCGATTATTGCCAGAGAAAAAGACACGGTGAGACTGGGCGATCGCGATAAAAAGACGGGCAATCTGACACCAGCGGCAATGGAACGAGCGATCGCAGCCTTGCGCCGTTTCCAGGGAATTGCCAAAAGTCTCAACGCCGAACAAATAATCGCCGTAGCAACCAGTGCGGTAAGAGAAGCTCCCAACGGGCGAGACTTTTTAAAACAAGTAGAGGCAGACTTGGGCTTATCTGTCAACCTAATTTCCGGTCAAGAAGAAGCCCGGAGAATTTACTTAGGCGTGCTGTCGGGAATGGAATTAAATAACCATCCCCACATCATTATTGACATTGGCGGCGGTTCGACCGAGTTAATTTTAGGGGATAGTCACGAACCGCGATCGCTCAGCAGCACTAAAGTCGGTGCCGTCCGACTAACCGCAGAATTGATTACCACAGATCCCATCAGCAATGGCGAATTTCAGTCCCTACAAGCTTATGTGCGCGGACAGCTAGAACGAGCCGTTGATGAATTGCGGGCAGTTCTCCAACCAGGGGAACAGCCGCGTTTAGTGGGAACGTCCGGGACGATTGAGACGCTGGTGACGATACACGCGCGAGAAAAACTAGGTACTAACCCCTTTTCGCTAAATGGCTACCAGCTGAGTCTTAATGACTTGAGAGACTTAGTGAATCGCTTGCGAAGGCTCAATTACTTAGAACGAGCCGCCATACCAGGAATGTCAGAGCGGCGGTCAGAAATTATTGTTGCCGGGGCGGTTATTTTACAAGAAGCGATGACGCTGCTAGGCGCTGAATTGCTAACGGTCTGCGAACGGAGTCTCCGCGAAGGAGTGATCGTCGATTGGATGCTCGCTCACGGCTTAATCGAAGACAAGCTGCGCTACCAAAGTTCTGTACGCGAGCGTAATGTAATCAAAACCGCCCGCAAATACGGTGTCAACCTGGAATACTCTCAGCGAGTTGCAGAATTCGCCCTTAGCTTATTTGACCAAACCCAAGGCATCCTCCACCATTGGGGTTCAGAAGAACGGGAACTACTGTGGGCAGCCGCAATTTTACACAATTGCGGACACCATATCAGTCATTCTTCCCACCACAAACACTCTTTTTACTTAATTCGCAATGGTGAACTTTTAGGCTATACGGAAGCCGAAATTGATGTAATTGCGAATTTAGCCCGCTATCACCGCAAGACTGCGCCGAGGAAAAAGCACGAGAACTATCAAAATCTGCCGACTAAACAGCACCGGCAGATCGTTGCTCAGTTGAGTGCCTTGCTCAGATTGGCAGTTGCTCTCGACCGGAGACAAATTGGGGCAGTTCAGCAAGTGCAGTGCGAATACAACGCGGAAACTAAAGAACTTCAGCTCCACATAAAACCCACTCAGCCAGATGATGATTGTGCCTTAGAAATCTGGAGTTTAGATTATAAAAAAGACGTTGTTGAGGCAGAATACGGCATTAAAATACTGCCGGTTTTGAACGCTCCTGCTGTTCCAATTAACAATAGCAGTCCTCAATAATTCGTGAAAGCCAGCTCCTCGACTCATTTAAGAACTTGGGGATCTAAAGGGCTACTATCGCAACTCAAATAGGATTGCGGTAGTAGCCTCTTTAAGTAAATGAATGGGGAGCTTTTCTGCTTACGCTCAAAAGTTAAGGTCTGCGAATGCTTCAATTGTGCTAAGTCCCCTGAGCGCGATCGCGCTGTTCCTTATGGTAGAAGTTAGAATCAGCCGTAAAAGTTATCTTTATAGTTAAGTACCGTGCAGGAAGCTCTTCTCAAAACTTCTGCTTGGTAAGAAAAATAGCAATATTCCTTACCGAGCTATTATAGATAAAGTATCAAGGTAGTCAGAAAGTTTTAGATTAACTTTGTTACTGTTTAAGGTAATTCAATAAATGACCTTTTCAAAAAAATATTGGGCGGCTTCCTAACCCTAAAAAAATCATAAAAATCAATTTGTAAAACTAGCTTCAGTATTCATATAAAATTTTAGTAAAATAACCGATTGTTCAATATTTTAGCAACGCTAAAGCCTTAATTTGCGATGAAAACACTATATACACTTTTTACCAAAGAACGCAGCGAAGTTCAGACAGAGATTGATAAGGCAACTAGCCCGGAGCAGGTCGTTAAGCTGGTTCAAAAGCGACTCGATAATATTCAGAGCAGTTACGTTGGCGAGTTAAGCGTCGCTCAAGTACGTCTGGCTTCTTTATTCCTGGACACTTTGCGGCAGTCCTTGGGGACTCTCACCGCTGCCAATGAGACGAAAGTTTTGGAGCCAAAGCCTCAGCAGAGTGCTAACCCAGTCGGAAGGGTTTCTCCCAAAACCATAATCCTGAAAGTGCTACAGGGACTCATCTGCGTAGGAATTTTAGATTCTCTATTCTCCTTGGCTTCAGATTCACCAGGAGCTTGGATGGATATCTTGCTGGTGTCTCTGCTGGTTGGACTAGAAGTGGTGTTCCAAATCGATAAACGCGATCGCACCAACCGTTCAGTTTCTCTTCAACCTGTAGAAGCGCCCCAGCCGATCGTCCGAGTCGATAGCCAAGTCTTTCTAGACAACCTTACCGATGCGCTGAACACCATTGATTTGGCAGTCGCTCGGACTCAGGAAGTAAAAAAACCGCTTGATGATAGTGGAATAGAAGAGCTACCAGAACTGTTGAATCTGCTTCAGAGACTAATGGGTGCGTCAATTCTAGGGAAACCCCAGATGTCGCTTGAACTTACCAAACTGCTGCCACAGATTTTAATGGAACAGGGGATTCGGGTTCAGATTTACCAGGCGGATGATACTCATCGCGAGTATTTTGATTTCGAGCCAAGTATCGATCCTGCCGCTAAAGACTATGTAACGATAACTCCCGCCTTGTTTAAAGGCGATCGCTTGCTCCGACGCGGTCGAGTGATTGAGCCAGCGTACTCCGAGGCTAGAGAGTAAGATGTCTTGTCATCGGGGCTGTTTGTAGTCGCATCTTCATTTAGATAGTATTTCCCTTTTTTCTTAGCCCCCTTTTTCAAGGGGGGTTGGGGGGATCAAAACTCTCATTTACATGGTTGATTAGCGGAAAGTATAAAAATGGAAGTTTTAGAAACTATCGGATTCGATCTGGGACACGGTGAAACCGCTGTCGCTCAGGCGAGAGTGGAGAGCATCGAGCCGCCAGGGATGCTTGAAGTTAATAATAAAAAAGTTCAAATCACAGCACTAGCTTGGCATCCCGATATCGGTTATCTAATTGGAGAACAAGCATTAATCCAAGCTGGCGTTACTCAGCTCAAAATTGCTTTCAAACAAAAACCAAATACCGACCCAACTTATCGGGAAACAATTAGCAAGTTTCTAGAAACTTACTATCGTCTTTTGAAAGAAAGCAAACAGATTGAAGGTGGAGAAACTAGCCAATTTTATGTTGGTTGCCCTTCAGGATGGTCTGTGGACGAACGAGAAGAATACCAAAAGTTACTGAAGGAATCGGGGATTCCCTTAGTGAGTGTTGTCCCAGAGTCGCGGGCGGCTTTCATGCAAGCTAAGGAAGCCGGGAAGCTTTCTTATGACAAACTTAAATCGTCGGTGCTAATTGTTGATATTGGCTCTTCAACGACGGATTTTACTCTGGTTAAAAGTTTGCACGAAATCCCGATAGATTTCGGAAGTAATGCTCTGGGAGCTTCTCTAATCGATAAAGCAATTTTTGCCCAGACTCTCGCTAACCACGAGGAAAAAGCACTACTCGAACGAGTATTTGAGGCATATCCTCATCACCAAGCGCGTTGCGAACTTGCTTGCCGCAAAGCGAAGGAAGATTACTTTTCTAACGAACAGGTATACAGCAATCCACAATCTTTTGCACGCGGCTTTGAGTCGATCAACGAACAGATTTACTTTGTGCCTCAAGTTAATAAAGGGGTTATGGATGAAATCTTGAACCAACCTTTGCCAGAATTGGGCGGCAAGAGTTGGCTTCATTCGTTCCGGGAATCAGTGAACGAGGCGAAAGAAAGGCTCGATAAGCAAGGTTTTATACCGCAACTTTTGCTGATGACTGGGGGTGCATCCCGGATGAAATTTACGCGCCAGATTTGCGAGGAAATCTTCCCAGAACCGGACACTCAAGTTCGCCCCGATCCAGAACCCGAACGATGCATTGCCTTGGGTTTAGCGCGGGTAGGAAGATGGGATCTGCGTGCTGCTGCCTTTAAAGAAGAGGTCAATACACTATTTGACTCAAAAAAGTTAAAAGATCTGGTCAAAAAACATATTCCAGAGTTAATCGAATTGCTGGCTAAGCCACTATCAGAGGGGCTGATTGAAAGCACAATTCAACCAAGTTTAAAAAACTGGCAAAACAACAAAATACGCACTTTGGCTGATTTGGAAGAGTCTATGAAAAAGCAGGCCGAGCAGTGGATTGAAAGCTCTGGCGCTCGGCAAATTGTCAATACTCAATGTGCCACTTGGTTTAACAGCAAGATCCAACCCGAATTAGCCGAAGAAACCGACCCCATTTGTCAAAAGTTTCAGATACCCAGAAGTAGCTTAAGGTTTGAGGAAAGTATCGACCCTGATGTGGTTAGTCCAGACCTATCGATTGGAGACACTATTCTTGCCGAAACGGTAGGATTTATCGTCAACGTGGTGATTGGTGGAGGGACTGTCGGTAGCATCATCGCTCTAATTTTAACCGGACATTTAACTTGGCCCATCGTGCTAATCTATGGTGCCTCAGTTCTTGCCGCAGGAGTAGAGATCACCCGCAGCAAAACCCAAGAAGCAATTAAGACAAAGGTAGATGTTCCGAGTTGGACTCGTTCTCTTCTTTTGAGCGATAGCAAGATCGACTCTACCTGCGAGCAAATGAAACCTGAGTTAGAGAAGGTTTTCAGACAACAACTAACAGAGAATCAGGAAGCTTTTGACGAACTGATTGGGAAAGTTGGGCAAGAATTGAAAAAAGCTCTAAATACCAAGGCGGAAGAGGCAGTAATTCTCATTCAGTAGGGATGCGATCGCTCTTTCCTCGCTGCTTATGGCTGATTGGGTGAGAGCGATCGCTACAATATTACTGACAATCCATTGGGAGAAGTCTTGTGTCAGCTAGTTCGGGACTTTGAGAGGAAACGGTTATGACAAGAGAACTAGAAGCTAACCGACAGAGTTTGTACGAGACGGACTACCTGAAATGGATTCAAACTACTGTAGAAAAGTTGCGGGTTGGAGACTACCCTAATATCGAATGGGAAAATCTAATCGAAGAAATCGAGGACATGGGACGAAGTGAGCGCCGGAGTCTAAAGAGTAATCTTATTATTGTCCTGACTCACTTACTTAAATGGCAATTTCAGCCAGAGAAAAGAAGCGGTAGCTGGAAAGGTAGTATCGTTGAGCATCGCAGACGCATTCGTGAAGCTCTAAAAGATTCTCCCAGCCTCAAGCCTTATCTTGAAGAAGTCTTTGCTGAATCTTATGCAGATGCAGTTGAACAGGCGAGTGCTGAAACTGAACTGCTATTAGAGATATTTCCGCAATTATGTCCCTATACATCCACAGAAGTTTTAGATTCTAACTTTTTGCCAGAATAAGCGATCGCCTTCCCTTCTGACTGAAGATAGCGATCGCGCTACTCATTCAGGCTAATTACTCTTGCCTCATTTCTGACAGTTAGAGGAATTAGAAGGTATTTAATATTTAAATATGGATTGATAAGCGAGACTATTTTATTAAGGAAATAAGTCATGTTTTGGGAATTTTAACAACACCATTTAAGTCATTTCATTCTATGAATGATTGAGGGATTGATTCCATTCGATATCGTTACGTGGCTCTAACGCATCTTATGCGAAAGATGAGTATATTTTTGGTAATGAATATGCTAACGGCGCTCGTCCTTCGACCTCTTAACTTTTTTTGCTATCTCAATTTCATCACTAGATCCGTAGGGAATATCTGTCACTTGTTTTTCTATTATCAGGTCATAGACAATATCTGCACCTTTCTTAATACTTTCTGTTAAGACACCAATACCAACATCTAACTGAGGTTTAACCTCATCACGAGGTATCACTTTTCCAGATGGTGATATGTCCGAGAAAAACTTTCTGACAGAGATGTGTTGTCCTTGGTTAAAACAAGCAGCATATTGAGAGGCGCGGAATTCATGAACAAATGGGCATCGATAGTATTTATATACAGCAGATTGCAGGTATATAGAGTACATTAAGGTCAGTGCATGAACAGGTAGAATGAAACCTTACTCCATCGACTTTCGAGAAAAAGTAGTCAAAGCATACGAACAAGAAA